>JBDTPK010000022.1:0-14413 GCA_039932735.1 Nitrospirota bacterium | reverse complement strand
CAAAGTAGGCGCTTAAATATAACAACGGTTCCGGGAGCGCACCCTCTTTACACAGCAAAAGGATAATGAGGAGTCGTCCGATTCTGCCATTGCCGTCCAGGAATTGATGAATCGCCTCAAATTGGTAATGGATGGCTGCGAGGCGAATCAGGAGAGGCATCGCTGAGGACGTATGCAAGTAGGTTTCGAATTGGCCTAGGGCTTGTTACATTTCCTCAACCGGAGGTGGAACATAGGTGGCGTCCATCAGAGTACAGCGGGCAGGTCCAATCTAATTCTGGGAGCGTCGAAACTCACCAGAGGTGAGATGCTCTCCGCCTGTCCCCTCCATGAGATGCTCGTGCACTTCTCTGATAAAGCGGAGATTGAGCGGAAACTTTTTCAGACGCACCAATCCGTATTCCATCGCTTTCACATAATTGGCCACCTCCCGAGCGTCCGGGGCTTTCGGATTTGATCCTGACGCTTCAGAAAACAGAAGATCGGACAGTGACGCTTGGGTGCCCTCGATGCTACTGGAGAGTACGGCTTCGCGTCCGATGAACGGTCCTATTAACAAGTGTGGATTGGGTAGGGTGCGTGCTGTTCTCGCGAGTTCGCTGAGAGCGCGATCGGCATCAGAAAGCTGGTTGACCAAATCCCAGCTCAGCGTGAGCTGGGGGGAAGCGAATTCGGGATAAAGGACCAATAGTCGAGCGGGGTTTTAATGAGTCGGCCATTATTTTCATCTGTAAAATCAGCAGGATTCGTACGTCATGTCGCATTATAATACTTTCATATTCTTCTAGGGTTGCAGCGATACATTGGCTTGTGAAAGCATCATTGTCAATCTACTATGTCAATTTCCTACCACAAGGGTAAGCATGAGTCGCGTTAGGAGAAAAGGCGGGAGAGCTTTTCAATGCTGCGCAAACTGGTTACGGTCTGTACTTCTAGACGGGTTATCACATGGGAACGGCTTTGGATGGCGTGACACGCCTCCAAGGGGGAGTCTCCAGAAGAACGGGGAGAAGTGCGTCATACGTGCAGACAAGTGTGGCGGCTGTGCGAGTAACAGACGATGGAGCGATGGAAGATTTTGCGTTCCACGATCTACGCCACCGTTCTGTGACGAACTTTGTGGACCCAAGGGGAGATGCTGAAACGATAACGAAGATAGTCGGCCACCCCTCCGTAGAGATGTTTCGCCGCTCCCGCACGATCAAGGCAGAGATGTTAGATGCTGCGGCGCCTGAACATGCGAATAACACGGCATGAGAAGGCCGCTCGCAAGTCCACGGAATCGCTTCACTATAAAGTAGTTGGTGCCGAATGCAGAATTTGAACCCTCACACCCTTGCGGGTGCTAGACCCTCAAGGGACGCAGTGCATGGTTTCCCGTGTCTCCCTGTATCGTGCTGTTGCTAAGCCATGTGTGTACTGCTGTCCATGTTACGGCGCGATACAGCAGGATTCAAAGGGACAGGGCAGCATCTTATAATTTCTTGACAGGGAGAGCGGTCGAGGCCCTGGCCTGCTAGATCGAAAAATCTCTATCTCGTGGCCCAGGGAAACGCCCCCCGACTTTGTTCGGCATGGTGGGGGCCTGTTTGGGGACCTCCACGCCAAGCCTTGCATACACCTCCAGCTTTCCTTTCAGCCTAACCATCATACAGGGTCTTGGCACCTTCAAGGGGCGAGACCCATTTCTCACGTGTGTAGCATACACGTGGCAGCGCTGCTGATGCCGTGATCAAGTACACTCTTTTCAATGTTGATGGACTTTACCACTCCGTCTTCAACCACCATCGAATAGCGCTCTGAGCGTCCGCTCAAACCAAATTCTGGCATGTCAAAACTCAGGCCGATCGCGCGAGTGAACGCGCCGTCCGCATCCGCCAGCATCATGACCTTGCCGTCGGCCCCATGCTCTTTGCCCCATGTCTGCATGACAAAAGGATCGTTGACTGAGATACAGGCGATGGCACTGATGCCCTTAGCCTTCAGGTCATCGGCTTTGGCGACGAAGCCGGGCAGATGGTAGGCGGAACACACCGGCGTATACGCGCCTTGGAGGCCGAAGAGCACGACTTTCTTGCCTTTGAGCAGCGTCGCCGTGTCGATATCGACCACGCCGTTGTCGGTAAGTTGCTTGAACGTGGCGGACGGCACCCGGTCACCAACTTGAATAGGCATCTGATGCTCCTTTCGTTGGTTGGATTAACGGTTCGTTCGTGGATCCATTCAGACGTTACTGAACGTATTTGAGCGTGAGCGTGTTCCGGTCTAGTCTGTGGTGTCTGTCATGAAATGGCTGAGTGCAAAAGATCCTTGACCCCGTTTCTCCTCCGGTATCTCCCGGCCATGGCACGTTGGCAACGTGATGGAGCCTGTGTGGCGAGTGGCTGTATTGAGATTCTTGGTACCCTCACTGAATCGTGGGTTGTAGAGACACAACCCACCGCGCACTTGGAGCACTCCTCTTCATACAGAAACGGGCAGGGTATTCTCCCCTGCCCGTTCGTACAAATCCACCTCCGCCGTAGGCGTTGATACCGCATGTTACTTCGGTCAGAACTTTACTTCAGTCAGATGCGTGAGAGCAGCGTCGGCATGTTCCGTTGCGACGTCGGCGTGGCCCGCTTTACCATGCTCAATAGCTTCTTTCAGATGCGTAATCGCTTCCTTCAAATGCGAGCTTTTGCCTCCCCGCTCAGCAAAGTTCATCGATTTTTCCGCATGCGTCACGAGCACCTCAGCATGCCCCTGTTTGCCATGTTCCACCGCTTGTTTCGCCTCATTGATGGCGTCCATGACGTTACCGGCGGGGGACGGTTGGGCGTTCACCATGGGCACACTAACGAACGCTCCAATCGCCACCAGAACGAGGGCACCACGGAAGAATTTGCTGATCATCGTTGCCTCCCCTCCATCGTTAGAATTCACTGCCGAAAAATATCATAGGATATCGTAAACTCACCATAACACAGCGTTTCTATTGCCTGTCAAGAAGGCCTGGCAGGCTGCTCGAAACCGAGGATTTTCTGAAGGCCCTGAATATCTCTTTCGACCGGACAGACGCAATTCCGACTCCACACCCACAGCGGCACGGGCTCATCCTTATGGACAATTACCCGCCTGTCGATACCCCGTCGCTTCCACTTCTGCCGCACTCTTAAATGCGACTCCCTTCTGTGGCGCAACCTGGCGGTAGTTCGGACAGTCTGGGCGATGGTAGATGTGAAGTTGGAGCGATTCAGTAGGGTCTCTTGCAGCACTTCTGTAGGGCTGGACGCATCCTTGAAGGCGTGATGTAATTAAATACAGAGAGGGGAGGGTCAAGCAAGAAGCGGGAGGCAAGAGCGGAGAGGCATCTGACACTATTTTTCAGGAGGACATTCCATGCTATACGAACTATTCATGTTTTGGGTTCTTGGTAGCATTGGTATGGTTGTGGCCAGCATGATACTCGGCGGTTTACTGTGTGTCTGGTGTGCCTCTAGAGGTAGTAAGCGAACCCGATTCGTCCCCGACAGTTCCCCACATCAACTAAACCACCAATGATATCCGTATCCCTCGGCGTGAATTTTCGATACCATCAGCACCAGCCGTCTTTGACCAATTCCTGATTGAGGTTCACTCCATCGGGCAGGATCACGTCTCCAAGAATGCGTTTGTGGTTTTCTTAGCCATGAGCCTGGATGGTGACTTCGTCTGCATTGGGAATGATTTGAAACGGGCTTGATAGATACGGGAGTGTCCATAAAAACTTCCGACCCCTCTTATTTTCCCCCGGCTCATCTTCGTTCCAGCGCAAGCAGCCGTTGCTTCCGCTCAAGCCCCCAGCGATAGCCCGCGAGGTGTCCGTTGCCTCGAACGACTCGATGACAAGGAATGGCGACTGCGACGGGATTGCCGGCACAGGCTCTGGCCACAGCGCGAGCGGCCGTCGGTTGTCCGATCGCTCGCGCGATCTCTTGATAGGACCTGGTCTGTCCGCGAGGAATCTGTTGCAGCGCCTGCCACACCTTGCGTTGAAAAGCCGTCGCCTTCACGTCCAGATGGAGGTGATCCATGGCTGCGCCCCCGTTGAGGCACGTGAGAAAATAACAGACCTGCTTCTCTAATCCCTTCCTGTCGCGACGAAGCACCGCCTTCGGGTAGTTGTTGCGAAGCGACGTGACCATCGCCGCCTCGGTTTCTCCAAGATTCACAGCCGCAATCCCTCGTTCGGTAACCGCCACCAGCATGCGACCGACAGCCGTTGGCGTGGTGGTATAGCGAAGCGTGACCCCCATTCCACCAGAGCGAAACGCAGAGGGCGTCATGCCGAGATCTTTATGCACGCGTGCATACAGGCGGCTGCTGGATCCGAATCCTGCTTCGTAGGTCGCATGCGTCACCATCTCGCCTCGTTTCAATGACGCGGTAAACCGTTCCATTCTTTTGGCTCCTTGGTATGCCTTCGGGGAGAGCCCGACTATTCTTGTGAAGGCCCGCTGCACATGAAACGGACTGAGCCCGACGTGAGCCGCCAGCCGTCGAAGCGTGATGGGCTCGTCCGCATGGTCATCTAGATAGCGTCGCGCTCGTTCAACCCGCTCTTCGGCTTCGGAGCCAGCAGGCGACTGAGGCCGGCAGCGCAGGCAGGCGCGAAATCCTGCCGACTCCGCTAGTTGCGGCGAATCGAAAAAAGTCACGTGCTTGCGACTCGGGCGGCGAGAGGGACAAGAAGGGCGGCAATACACGCTCGTTGTGTACACCGCATAGACGAACCGACCATCGCGGCGGCGATCACGGCCCAGCACGGCCTCCCACGCATGGTCTGCATTGACTGATGGCATGAACCCCTCCCCTCGTTGTCGATGGGTCATCATATCGCTAGAACAGGTCGTGGCACTATCCGAATGTTGCGCTCAAACTTCTGGAGGTGATGCTCAGAGGAGGAACTTAGCGCGCCGCGAAACTGGGCTCAGTAACATTTCTCAGTATCCTAGACGGTCTAGTGGACTGTAACAGGCGTTTGTAGACCGTCTTATCTAGCTCTGGTGCGATGAACATAAGTTGATGAACAGCCATCTTGATCGCAGCTTCAGTACACAATCACTTGTTACAGGCCACCAGTCAAGCTACGGCGCACGGGCGTGATCATAGGCGTTGCGAAAATTCCTGCAATTCGTTGACTGATACGTGCCCTCTGTTACTCTGCTGGTACATACGGCTATTCAAGGGCGTTTGTCCATTGCCTGTGTCCAAGACAATCACGATGCACCAGCGATCCGGATTCAACAATTGGTACTACGTGCTGTGTATGTGCGCAATCTGGCTCGTACTCGATCACGCGGCTTGGGCCCAGGCGCCGAACGAGACCTATGATTTCAGCATGGCGAAAGGCACCATCGAGTTTGGGCGGAAGCATTTTGAGGAGGCAGCCAAACTGTTTGAACGGGCACAGCAGGTAGTGCCCGGCGATCCGGAGGCGTCCGAGTACCTGGGCCAGACGCTGCTACGACTGAAACGATATCCTGAAGCCGAAACCCTTTTTCGTAATCTGACCAGGCGACGGCCGACTCGTGCTCAGGCCTGGCTGGGGCTGGCCATCTCGCAAACTCAGCTCGGCAAGTATCACGAGGCGCTGGCATCGCTTGAGCAAGTCCAGACACTCGACCCACAAAATCCCCTGGTATATTTCTACCAAGGAGTGGTATCGCACGAATTGAAATCTTTCGCTCAGGCTCCTGAGCTGTTCTCGCGGGCTATGGCACTCAGCCCAGACCTCACACCGACGTCTCGCTACTACACAGGCATGTCCTACTACGAACGCGGGTTGCTCGACCAGGCTCAGAAAGAGTTTGACGCCGCCATGGCCTTGGGCGAACCGGAGTCCGAACTGGCTCGCACAGCTCGCGCAATCTTGCAACAACGAACCGCCGTGCCGAAGGGCCCCAAACAGTGGGACCTGAACCTGAGCATCAGCGGCCAGTATGACTCCAATGTCGTGTTGCTTCCCATTGGAATCCAACCTCCCGGCGGATCGACCGGTATCTCGCGAAGGGACGACTTCCGCACGACATACTATGCACGCGGTGAATATCGTCCGATTCAAACGTCCCTGTGGACGGCAGGCATCGCGTACGGGTTTTATCAGAGCCTTCAACGGACACTGAACGCGTTCGATATCCAAGATCATGCGCCCTCGGTGTTTGTGCAACGACAGATCGGTATAGTGACTGCGAGGTTCCAATATGCCTTCGATTATGTGCGGGTCGGTGGGGATCCGTTTCTGATCGCCCATGCCCTGCAACCAATTATCACGATTGCCGAGAGCAATAGCCTTTTTACCCAGATACAGCTCCGGTATCAGGACAAGGACTTCCAAGATGATCGCTTTGCCGGGAATTCCCTCAGGGACGGGAAAAACTGGCTGGCAGGTGTCTCACAATATGCCTATTTCGCAAACGGGACCGGCCATCTCCGGTTGGGCTATACCTTCGACAACGATCGCACCGGAGGCGGAAGTCCATCATCGGCAACCGTGGGCGTGCAGACCAATGCGGATTGGGCCTACCATGCGCACCGGCTATCCGTGGGCTTGGGCGTACCGGAATTCTGGACGCTGAGACCAAACTTCGCCTTCGACTACTACCGCCAGAATTACGATAATCCGAGTTCCTTCTCCGCCGGCGGAACCACTGCCCGCCGCGATAATATTCTCTTCTTCACTGCGACGATCGGCAGACCGATCACCGATTGGCTCTCGGTCGCCGCGGAATACAACTACACGAGAGACCAATCCAACCTCCAGGCATTCAACTATAACCGCAGTGTGTTCTCCCTCACCCTGAACAGCCGTTTCTAGCCCCGCCCTGCCGGACAGGCCGGACGCAAAATGTCGGAGGAGGTGACAAGGTATGCCACTCGCCCAACTAGAACCGCTACGAACGAACCAATACCTTTGCGGGGGTCTAGAAGGGGCGTTTCAGGATGCAGCGTTATATCAATAGGTTGGCAAGGGGTGAGAACTCTCACAAGAAAGACCTGCCTGGGTATGGTTCCTGCCATTCCACCAGGTAAGAAACGTCGCACGTGACCAAAGTTTGCGTTCTATAGAGAGAGGGATATTATGACAACCCATCGACTCGCTTTAAGCTTCGCCGCCGGTACGCTGATCTTCGGCTCTTCCCTCGCCTTGGCATCAGACAAAAGCGCAGAAGGGATCGGGTTCTACACGGCAATGTCAGGCCTGGTTAATGTGACGCATCCCCACGATGCGCAATCCGTCCCGGTCAAACTTCATGACCAGGTGCTGTTTAAGGATGTAATTCAGACCCAGGGAGAGTCTCGTACCAAAGCATTTTTCCAAGACGACAGCATGCTCACGGTGGGCGAAAATAGTCGGGTGGAGATCAATGAATACATCTACAACCCGGAACAGAACGTCCGGAAGGCCGTTGTGAAGCTCATGCAAGGCCAGGTGCGGGCCCTCGTCAGCAAGGTGTTCAAGGCCAACGGGTCAAGGTTCGAAATCCATACCCCTTCGGCGGTCGCCGCAGCAAGGGGCACTTATTTCACTGTGTGGGTTGAGAATGAACAGTCGGGGATCATTAATATCGGAGAGACGGGACGGGTGGATTTTACGTCTGGCGGAAAGACCGTGGCCGTCGATCCAGGCTACTTTTCCCTCGCCTACGAGGGGAAGGCCCCCTCAGTTCCAGCGCCCCATGCCCTCAATCAAATAGACGACCTTCAGGCCGGATCGAGCATGAAACATACGCAGCAGCCTGCTTCGAGCGGTCTCCTGACTCAGGATGCCGGTCGCACCGTCACGACTCAACATGAGAAGGCAGAACTGATCCTCGCTTCTGCTCCGGGGGGGCTGGCCCAGGCATTGATGGCAGTCGAGCTCACGACCCTGCGCGAAAGTCCCCTCGTTGAATTGCCGGCCCAAGCGCTCCAAGCCCTAAATTTTGATGGACACTTGGTCAAGGCCCTGACAACCTTGGCGAGCCTGTCCAACGAGTCTCTCAGCGGGAACGTTGGGGGCACGATAGCGAGGCAGGGAACCGGACAGGTCAGCGCGAGAGTCACTGTAGGTGGAAGCACGGGAGCAACCACGGCGGTGACTGCCGCTCCTGTGGCATCGGCCACGGTGACTGTCGCGCCGGTTGCGGCTCCGGTCATGGCTGTCGTGGCCCCGGTTGTAGCTCCAGTCGTGGCCGTCGTGACCCCGGTTGTAGCTCCAGTTGTGGCCTTCGTGGCCCCGGTTATAGCTCCGGTCGTGGCTGTCGTGCCGGTCGTACCGGTCATTCCTATAATCCCGGCGATCCTTGCGATTCCTCCTGCGGTCATTAATGGCGCCCTGCATTTGCTCGGGCATTAGGGTCCATCGATCATCGCGGTGGTTCCTGCGGCCCTTGCCCCAACCGGGCAAGGGCCGCAACAGTTTAAGTGCGTCGTCCTCTCCTCCTCTGAACTTCCCCTGCGTGCATCCCTCCCTTATCCATGGAATGACACTGCGGACTGTGCAAATTGTCTTGTCCCGCCAAAACATCCAGGCACAATGGTACCCAGCGAGTGGGAAGCCCCTTCGTTGGTCTCGAACGCTGGATGGACTGTCGTGAACCTCTCGACACACAACTACTCGGATACCGGATTTCGGCTCGGGCTCTGGCTGGGCCTGTCTGTCACGATCGGGTTAGTATTTCTGACCTGGCTGGGCCCCAACCTCATCGTGCGGCTCGACAATACTGCATTGGATTTACAATTTAGGCTGCGAGGCGAACGAACTCCCGGCCAGGAGGTCGTGCTCGTCCTGGTCGACGAGAAGAGCCTGAAAGAGATTGGACGATGGCCCTGGGCTCGCAACACACAGGCCCGCCTCCTCGATCGAATCCATGCAGGCGAACCGGCGTTGATCGGTCTCGACATTATCTACGCCGAGACGGAAACCTCCGATGAGATTCGCGACCTGAAGGCCAGACTGGCGGGAGCAGGAAGGGGTGAACCCCTGCAGGGCGAAACAGGTTCCCCCTTGGAGCAAGGACTCCTTGCGTTAGACAACGATCAGCGTCTCGCAGAAAGCCTCGCCCGAGCAGGAACCGTCGTATTGGCCATGCCTTTTTTTGTACCGGAAGGCCCCGTGGACCTGACAATTCAGGACAAGGCTCACGGGGTCCCCGAGAGTCTGAAAAAAAGCGAGTTCATGCTGGTCCGGCAATCAGGGTCCGCGGCAGATTTCTACCCCTATGACGCATCCGGCATCCTGCCTCCGCTCGACATGTTTGTCAGGCAGGCACAAGGGCTCGGACATGTCTATCGATTGCCGGATCACGACGGCGTGACCCGCCGAGAAGTACTCGTCCTCCGCCATAACGATGCCTATTATCCCTCGTTCGCGCTGGAAATCGCGCGGTTGTATCTCGGGCGAACGAGAGAGCAAATGGCCTTAGTGCTTGGAGAGGGAATCCAGATCGGTCCGATGGCCGTTCCGACGGATCAGAAGCTGCGCCTGCTGATCAACTATGCCGGTCGCGAGGGTTCATTTCCCTGGGTGTCCGCGACAGATGTGCTCCATGATCGCATCCCCACCGACTACTTCCGGGGGAAAGTCGTCTTAGTCGGCACAGCTGCCCTGGGAACCTACGATCAACTCAGCACACCGTTTTCCGCCAATGTTCCCGGTGTTGAAAAAAATGCCACCGTGGTCGAGAACTTACTGCATCAACGGTTTCTGATCGGCGGATTGTGGGCTGGCCCCGTCGAACTGGCCTTGGTGCTGTGCTTCGGGCTCACCTTGACTCATGTCCTGCCGCGGGTGCGGGCCATCCATGGAGCATCCTTGGCAGGGATAACCTGGTTAACCTACCTCGGTACGGCACAGGCACTGTTCGTCATCAAGGGTATCTGTGTGCCTCTGGTGATGCCGACCCTGGCCATCGGATCGGTCTTCATGGTAACCACCGTCCTCAATTATGTCTTCAAAGAGCGACAGGCTCGAGAGATTCATTCCATGTTTGCCAGTTACGTCAGCCCTCGAATCGTGCAGGAACTGATGAAATCTCCATCGAAGGCGACATTAGGGGGGCAGCGTAAAGAACTGACCATGCTGTTTTCCGATCTGGTCGGGTTCACCACGTTCAGTGAACATCGTTCGGCAGAAGAAGTGGTCGATCAGCTCAATGAATATCTCAGCGCGATGACCGACGTTATTTTTAAGTGGAATGGAACCCTGGACAAATTCGTCGGTGATGAGATCGTGGTCTTTTGGGGAGCGCCGCTGGACCAGCCGGACCATGCCGAATTGGCCGTCCAATGCGCCTTGGAAATGCGGGTCAGCCTAATGACGCTCCAGGTCGGATGGAGGGCCCAGGGAAAACCGATCCTCGACAGCGGAATCGGCATCAACACGGGCGTCGCCCTGGTCGGTAACATCGGCGCCGAAGGCAAGAAAATGGATTACACCATGATTGGCGACCAGGTGAATCTGACCTCGCGTATCCAGGGGCTCACCAGAACGTTGGGCCATCCGATATTGCTGACCGAATTCACCGTATCGAAGCTGGCCCTAGAAATCCACCGTGACATCACAGACCCTCCGCGCGACTGGCGCAGTCAAGTGTATGTCCGAAAGCTCCAAGTCGTCACCGTCAAAGGTCGAGAAGAACCCGTGGGAACCTATACCATAGAATATCGGGCGGCGAACGCCGGACAGGCGCAACTGGAGGCCCGCGCGAGTTGAGTCCCTACGCATCACAGAGTGGAAATGGTCGAGGTTCAGGGTCGCAGGCCGCGCAGCCTGTTCAGCCGACCTTGCGAATCGTCTGGTGGGACTGCGTCCCCTGGTAGACCTAATGACCTGCGAATATGTCGACGAGTTCAGGGTTCAGCTTTCCCTCCTTCGCCTGACTTTCAAGATATCCGAGCGCAGTGGATGAAGAGATCGCCGCTTTGTAGGGCCGATCCGAGGCCGTCAAGGCGTCATAGATATCACAGATGGTCATCATGCGGGCCTGCAACGGGATCTGATCGCTCGACAGCCCGCGGGGATAACCGCTGCCATCCAGCTTTTCATGGTGACTCCACGCGATGGTGGGAATCTGCTGAAGCGCCCTGCTCCAGGGAATCTTCGACAGGAATTCGAACGTGTGGGTGACATGCCGTTCGATCTCGTTCCGTTCATGTCGCGTCAAGCTCCCGTCGAGCACCGACAACGCGCCGAGTTCCTTATCCGTGAGGAAGGGACGGGACCCGTCATAAGAACGGTACTCCATACGGGCGATCTCTTTCAGCTTCCCCATTTGGCCGTGAGAGTGAGACGTCGGTTGATTGCAGGTCAGGATACAGGAATACAACTCGTCTACTTCGTTCATCCGTTGCGCCAGTTGTTGATCCAATTCGGCCAGCAGAGACTGCTTCTTTTTTTCAACCGTAGATGCAGATACAAGTAATTTTCGGCGTAGGGTATCGACCTCCATCGTCCGCTTGATGAAATCAAATCGTGCCTTGATCAGTTCCTGCTGTGCCGGATACAGTTTTTTGGCTTTGAGCAACACGGTCTCCCTGATCCCGACCTTCCCGAAATCGTGAAGTACCGCGGCGTAACGGAGTTCCTTCATTTGATCCGTCGAAAATTGGACGCCCCCATAGAGTCCGGACCGGGTCAGGCTGACCGCCTCGGCAAGGCGACAGGTCAGAGAGGCCACGCGCTGGCTATGGCCGCTGGTGGTCGGGGCACGGCTTTCGATGGCCTGCACGCTCGCAGAAATAAACCCCTCGAAGAGCAGATGAATGTCCTCGTAGAGATTGGCATTTTCGATGGCAATGCCGACCTGATGCCCAAGCGCGATGAAGTTCTGGAGTTCGTCCTCATCGAACGATCCGCCGGCCTTACGATTGATCGCTTGGAGTACGCCCAGGAGACGCCCGTGCGCCGTGACCGGCGCGCAGACCATGTTGCGCGTGACAAATCCGCTGGCCTGGTCCATCTGGCAGAAAAATCGCAGGTCGCGCTGGACGTCGTTGACGATGAGCGGCTCTCCGGTCCGAGCAACATAGCCCGCGATGCCCTGTTCGGGCATGAGGCGTGAGGCGCGAACGGCTGCGCTCTTTTCGCCATGAGCCACCTCGAAGTACAACTCCCCGATGGCGCTATCCAGCAACAGCAGGGAACCGGCTTCGGCGTTCATGAGCAGGGTGGCCGCCTCGATGGCACGGGTGCGGATGGTCGTCGGATCGAGACTGGAATTCAGCAGCGCACTGATTTCCTGGATTTGTCTGAGGGAATGGTCTGCATTGGTCTGGTGTCTGCCTCAGGGAGCGACCTCAGAGTGGAATATCGTCTGTCCCGTCAAGCACGCTCCTCACGCTACGCAACAGGGCATCAGATGCAAACGGTTTCTCCAGAAATGGAACCTTGCTCCCCGCCACCCCGGCCTTGACGAGCGTCTCATCAGGGTAGCCAGACACGTAGAGCGCCTTCATCGACGGTCGGATCGAAATTACCTGACGAGCCAACTCCCGTCCGTTCATCTGAGGCAGGATAAGATCGGTCACGAGAAGATGAATCGTCCCTGAGTATTCTCGGCAAATGCGCAGCGCTTCTTCCCCATGGCTAGCCTCCAGTACATGATAGCCGCTGGATCCAAGAATCCCGCATTCAAGAGTGCGGACCTGCCGTTCATCTTCCACGACCAGAACAGTCTCTGTACCTCCTGAAGCAGCAGAGACCGCTTTAGGAGATGATTCCCTCTCTACGGGCGCCTCCACACAAGGCAGATATATGTTGAAGGTCGTACCGAGGCCTGGCTCGCTGGAGACCAGGATATGGCCTCGACTCTGCTTTACGATCCCGTGGACGATGGAAAGGCCCAGCCCAGTCCCTTTGCCAGGCTCTTTCGTGGTAAAGAAGGGCTCAAACAGTTTTGAGAGGGTGTCCTTATCCATGCCACATCCGCTGTCGGTCACCGAGAGGACGCAATACGATCCCGGCTGAAAATCTAGGTGACGCCAGGTAAACGTCTCATCGATCTCACTGTGGGCAAGCCCGATCGTCAACGTTCCCCCCTGAGGCATGGCGTCTCGCGCATTCACAGCGAGATTGATCAAGACTTGCTCCAACTGCCCGGAATCGGCTTTGACCCACCCAAGGTTAGGTTCTACGGTTGTGACGAACTGGATATCCTCCCCAATCAACCGCCGCAACAGTTTCTCTGCATTCGCGACGACCTCGTTCAACCTCACGGTCCGAAGTTCAAGGACCTGTTTCCGGCTAAATGCCAGCAACTGGGACGTAAGACCTGTAGCCCTGTCCGCGGCCTTCAGCACCTCTTCGGCATGCAGTCGCACCGGCGCGTTTTCCTCGACACCCATGGCAATCAGCTGGCTATAGCCCCGAATCACCGTAAGCAGATTATTGAAATCATGCGCCACACCTCCCGCCAGGCGACCGACCGCTTCCATTTTCTGAGCCTGCTGAAGCTGGGCGTCCTTCAGGCGTAACGCCTCAAAGGTCTTGGACTGTTCAATGGCGACGGCGGCAATGGCACTGAGCACGACCAGCGTATCGAGGTCGTCACGGTTGACCGGCCCCTTGTTCTTATTGAGGATCTCGATGACGCCGATCGGGTTGCCTCCATGCCGCTTCAGGGGCACGACGATCATGTCCCGGGATTGGAATCCGGTGAGCGTATCATTCGCCGAATAATGGCGCTGATCCTGTTGCACCGTCGAGATTACTTCCGGCTTGCCGGACTTAAACACCGCGCCGGCAATGCCCTCGTCCCAGAAAATGCCCGTCCCTTGCAGCGAAGCGGCTGTTTCCCCGACAACGTAGCGAAACACTAATTGGCTGGTCTCAGCATTCGCGAGTAAAACAGAACCAGCATCTGCCCCGATTACATCAAGCGCTGCATGCAGGGTTTGACGAACCATGTCGTCAATATGGGTATACTGAAATAACGTTTCGCTGAGCTGACGAATCGATTTCAATGCAGAGGGCATACACTCGCTCCATACTTGAAGATCATAAATCCGAAAGCCCAGCCCAGAAGCCTCTCTGAATAAGAAGCAGCGGCCGCGCTCACACAGCCAGACCCGACAGGAAATTACCTCAGACCTGTATCACTTCAGTCAGTCTATAAGAACGACTCGGAGATCCAAAGATATTTAGAGAATTCCGACAGGCCACTGGTTCGTGAGCGACGATGGGACACAAGACCGAGTGACACTCCCGGCCTCCGCGGCCTTAAACTCACCTTCCCTGTGCCATCAGGGCGGTGCCAGAAGATGGATTCTTCGGCGAGGCCTGCACGCAGGGATGGGTTCTGCCAAGATTTTTATGACACCTTGACTAAGTGCCTTAATGGCCCGGGAGGTGTGCATGAGAATGCAACGGAGGTTTTCAACGGAGTACAAGCGAGAGGCGGTGGAGAGAGAA
>JBDTPK010000021.1:0-14695 GCA_039932735.1 Nitrospirota bacterium | reverse complement strand
GCTCATGGCCGAAGGCGTTTCCCGGGAATCCCTTGGACGGGAACGCTTCATCGAACGCGTCTGGCAATGGAAAGCCACCTCCGGAGATACCATCATCCGTCAACAAAAACGACTTGGTGAGTCCTGCGACTGGGATCGTCTTCGCTTTACGATGGATGAAGGGTTGTCAAACGCCGTGCTGGAGGTCTTCGTCCGGCTGTATGAAGACGGGCTGATTTATCGAGGAGAGCGGCTGATCAATTGGTGCCCGCGCTGTCTGACTGCTCTGTCGGACATCGAAGTCGAGCATGAAAACATCAAAGGGAAACTGTACTCAATCGACTATCCGCTCGAACAGGATCCAACGATTCGTCTCTCCGTCGCAACGACGAGACCGGAAACCATGTTCGGCGACACCGCGGTGGCGGTGCATCCTGAAGACCCCCGATACAATCGACTGATCGGCCAACGAGTCCAGCTACCCCTCACCAATCGCACAATTCCGATCGTTGGCGATGCCATCCTCGTCGACCGGGAGTTCGGCACCGGGGCCGTGAAAATCACGCCGGCACACGACTTCAACGACTTTGAAGCGGGCGAACGGCATGGCTTGCCGCGACTCTCTATTTTCGATTATGAAGCACTTCTTGATATTAAGGGAATGAGCGCCGCCGGCGTCGAACCAGCCATCATCGAGGTACTGGGTACCCTTCCCGCTCTCAAGGCACGGGCCAAAATCGAACAGCTCCTGAAAGATCGCGAGCTCCTCACGAAAATCGACGACCATAAAATGGCCATCGGCAAATGTTACCGTTGTAAGACGGTGGTCGAACCCTATCTCTCTCCTCAATGGTTCGTGAAGATCAAACCGCTCGCCGAGCCGGCAATCCAAGCGGTCGTGGACGGACGCATCCGGATCATTCCAGAAGGCTGGACGAACAACTACCTCGGCTGGATGAGGGAGATTAAAGACTGGTGCATCTCACGCCAGATCTGGTGGGGACATCAGATTCCAGCTTGGTACTGCAGACCCTGTAATACTGAAATATTTATGCTGAAGGGGACGACTGGCCGACAGCATGAACGTCTGTATATTTCACCTAACGCCATCCCCATCGTCAGCAGAGAAAAACCAGAGAGGTGCAACAAGTGTGGAAGCAAAGAACTCATCCGCGACCCCGACGTTCTCGACACCTGGTTCTCGTCGGCACTCTGGCCCTTTTCAACCCTGGGATGGCCCGAACAGACGGTGGAGCTCAAAACCTATTACCCGACCTCGACGCTCGTGACCGGGCTCGATATTCTGTTCTTCTGGGTCGCCCGCATGATCATGATGGGCTTGAAATTCATGGGCGATGTCCCCTTCCGCGACGTCTACATCCATGCCTTGGTGCGCGATGCTGAAGGGCAGAAAATGAGCAAGTCAAAAGGCAACGTGATCGATCCACTGCATGTCATGGAACAGTTCGGCACCGACGCGCTGCGCTTCACGCTCGCATCCATGGCCTCACCGGGGCGCGATATCAAACTCGCGGAAGAACGGATCGAGGGCTACCGCAATTTCGCCAACAAGATTTGGAATGCCGCTCGGTTTTGCCTCATGCATCTCGATGGGCCACGAACGGCCACCGCCCCAACCGGACGTACATTTCCCGACCGCTGGATTTTGAGTCGCCTCAATCAGACCGTCCAGTTGGTGACGTCCGAACTGGAAGCCTATCGGTTCGATCGCGCGGCGAATGCACTCTACCAATTCATCTGGCACGAGTACTGTGACTGGTACCTTGAACTGATCAAGCCTACACTCCAAAATCCGGCCAGCCCTGACGCACCGGGAACCAGACAGACTCTCGTCGAGACGCTAGAGACCACGATGCGTCTCCTGCATCCCTTCATGCCGTTTCTCACCGAAGAGATCTGGCATACGCTCCCCCACCAGGGCGAGAGCCTCGTGGTTCAGCGCTTTCCCATATCAGACGCGACATGGGCCGCACCAGAGATGGGGCAACGCTTTGCGCTGCTCGAACAGACCATCGGCCTGGTCCGCACATCCCGCATACTCTTGAACTATCCGCCAGGGCAACAGATCACCTTCTATGTCGCGCACAACGACCCCCAGCAACAGGACCGCCTGGACCCACTTCGAAGCTACCTCGCCCATCTCGGCCGTGGCACGGTCAATCTAGCCTCAACGACCCACTGGCCGACCGGCAACCTCCTCCGGTTGGTCATGGAAGGCTTATCCGTCGGCGTTGCGGTGGCAGGCGACGTTGATCTCAACACCGCGCTGGATCGCCTCATCAAGCAGCAATCCGAACAGACCAAGGAGATCGAGCGGCTGGAGGGGAAACTGCGCAATCAAGAATTCGCCGCCAAGGCCCCAGCTGAAGTCATTACCGAGCACCAGGAGCGCCTGACTAATCTGCGCCGGGATCAAGCCATGCTCGCCAGCAGTCAACAACAGTTGCACACCATGCTGGGAACTTAGGCGATGGTCAGACCTCCGGTTGCGGATATACGACGTGCCATTCGACTGGCCCTCCAAGAAGACTTTCCCCTCGGTGACATCACGACGTCCGCGCTCTTTCCCTCTTCAGTCCCAGCGCTCGCGCGCATCGTCGCCCAACAATCGCTGGTCGTCGCCGGTCTCGCCGCCGCCACGCAAACCTTTCAGGCCGTGGATGCGTCTCTTATCATCACCATCCAACGCCCGGATGGGGAGCGCGCACACGATGGCGACTGTCTGCTCCAGATCGAAGGCGATGGGCGATCTATCCTGAAAGCTGAACGAATTGCTCTGAACTTTCTCCAACACCTCTCCGGTATCGCCACCTTGACACGCCGGTTCTGCGATGCCGTTCGTGGATATCCTGTGACCATCCTCGACACGAGAAAAACGATCCCAGGCCTACGTGCGCTTCAGAAATGGGCGGTCCTCCTCGGAGGGGGCACGAATCACCGCCAATCGCTGAGCGACGGCATCCTGATCAAAGACAATCATCTAGCCCTGATGAACAACAAGAAATCAGCTGTCCTTGCAGCCTGCCGAAAAGCGCACGCCATAACTTCCAAAGACAAGCCAGTCATCGTCGAAGTGGAATCGCTATCGGAAGTTCAGGCCGCCATTCGTGGCAGGGCCGCCGTCATTCTCTTGGACAATATGACTCCTGCCACAGTCAAGCATGCGGTGAAGCTCATTGACGGCCGTGCGTTGGTGGAAGTCTCGGGAGGCATCACGCTGAAGAACGTCCGCGCCATGGCAGCAGCAGGCCCAGACCGTATCTCTATCGGAGCCCTCACCCATTCGGCCCCAGGCGCCACACTCAGCCTGGTACTTACACCACTCCGCCGACGGCATCAGCCTGGCAAATGGTGAAAATGAGGTTTGCATGAATGGTGAGGTTCTACCCATGCACGACAACAAAATCCTATTCACGCAGACTGCTCGAAAAGTTCATCCAGCAAGGCCGCAGCGAGTGAAGGGCCGATGCGTACCCTCTGGGGTACGTGTAGGATCTGAACGATGCGAGAACGAGGCTGGCAAACTTTTTCAGTATCCTGCCAGGTAATTCGTGCAACCTTCGCCACCACTCACCCGAGACACGATCCAAAGCACCCTGTCGACTAGGTGGTTAGGGCGCCGCATCGAACTGTTCGACTCCCTCCCTTCAACCAACCGGGAAGCCGTTCAACTTGCGCAGGCAGAAGTGGAGCATGGCACGGTCGTCATCGCCGATAGCCAGACTGCCGGACGCGGGCGTCTCTCCAGAACATGGTTTTCTCCACCCGGCGCTAATCTCTACTGTTCCATGATTCTCCGAACGATGCGCCCACCGGAGCGTCTCACGGAATGGCTCTCCTGGTTGCCGCTGATCTCTGCGCTAGCCGCAGCCGAAGCGATCGAACAGGTCGCATCCGCGCACGTCTCGGTGAAGTGGCCCAACGACCTCCTGATCGGTGAACGAAAAGTCGGCGGAGTCCTCTGTGAGAGCGCCACAAGAACAGGATCAGACCCGTTCCAGATCATCGGAATCGGCATCAACGTCAACATTGACCGAGATGACTGGCCCACCGATCTACGCGACTCAGCCACATCGATCTGGCAGGAACGGAACATCGTCGTCGACCGTAATCGGCTGCTCGCGCAGGTGCTCCTCGAACTCGAACAGTGCCTCGATGAATTGACTATTCATGGAACAAGCCGGCTCGCGTTGGCCTATCACCAACGATGTTCAACCATCGGCCACAGGGTACAAGCCACGTTGGCCAATGAAGACATACTCGTAGGGCTGGCCGAGGGAATCGGCCAGGATGGATCTCTGCGCGTGCAGCCGCAGGCGACTCACCCTGGATCGGGAACACCAGACGTCGTCCACGTGCGCGTGGCCGACATCATCCACGTGAAAATCTAGCGGGAGGCTGAAGCAGGCCGCCGGTTTTCTGGAAGACTACAGCTGAGGTGAAAGGCAAGAAACACGTCCAGCCTTCGCTCAACCGTGCCCTCGACTTCAGCCAACCCTAGCCAGCTGGCCAAACGACCCAAGCAAACCGTACAATGGTTCCCATGCTCATCGTCGTTGATATCGGCAACACAAACATCGTCTGGGGCGTCTACGACGACCGCACACTAGCGGCCCATTGGCGACTGGCGACGGACGCCAAAAAAACCTCCGACGAATACGGCATCCTCTTTTCCAATCTTCTCACCGCAGCAGGGATTCCCGCTCAACGCCTCTCCGGGGCCATCATCTCCAGCGTCGTACCTGCGCTGACCGAGACCGTCGAGAACATGCTCGACCATTATTTCCATCAGCGTACCCTGATCGTCACCTCGGACACGGACACGGGGATCACACTCCGGTACGCCAACCCAAGAGAAATCGGCAGCGACCGGCTGGTGAATGCCGCAGCCGCGTATCATAAATATCGCCGTGACCTCATCGTCGTGGATTTCGGCACCGCCACGACCTTTTGCGCCATTACAGCCACAGGCCATTACCTCGGAGGCGCGATCGCCCCCGGCCTTGGAATCTCGGCGGAAGCCCTGTTTGCACGAGCCGCCAAACTGGCCAAAGTGGAAATGATCCGTCCCAAAACCGTGATCGGCACCGACACGGCCAGTAGTATTCAATCCGGCCTGTTATTTGGCTATGCAGGACTGGTCGATACCGTCGTCCGTCGAATGGAACAGGAACTTGGACACTCAGCCTACGTCATCGGTACTGGAGGCCTCAGTTCCATCCTGGCAACTGAAGCGACATCTATTCAAAAAATTGAACCCTTCCTGACCTTAGAAGGGCTTGAGCTTCTCTACCGACGAACCAGGGGTAGCCTCCCTCCCACCATCCAAGTCTAACTCCCGTGACCCATGAACACTGCTGCTGCAATCGATGTTGTGCGAACGGCATGGGGCTAGAGAAGAGAGGACGCCTGGGTCCAAACGCGATCTCCCATAGGACTCTGGATGAATACGATTGGCTCATGATTGCCCTCCCCTGCACGAGTAATTAATTTGCCTGACCTGGTTGACTTTCTGAGCCCTGTGGCTATATTCACACGGAGACAGGAGTCTTGCATGACTGAGAAAAACCAGAACGCGAATACAATCGAGAACTTGGATACTCCATCACAAAGCACCTCCTCAGCCACAGAGGAAGGCAACTTAGTCACAGAGCTTCAGCTGGCTCTCGCGGCAAAGGCTGAAGAGGTACGGAGCTTGAACGATAAGTATCTCAGGCTCGCCGCCGAGTTTGATAACTACAAACGATTGATTCAGCGGGATCAGCGCGATCAGATTAGGTTCGGCAATGAACCGTTGCTCAAGGAACTGTTGCCGGTCGTCGATAATCTCGAACGGGCTATCAAGTCCTCACGAGAGGGAGGGGACAGCGAGGTTCTCATCCAGGGTGTGGATCTTACCTTGAAACAGTTGACGGGCGCCTTGACGAGATTTCATGTCATACCAGTTGAGACAGTTGGACGACCGTTTGATCCGGCCACACATCAAGCCGTCATCTCCATCGCGTCCGAGACGGTTCCGAAGCAGTATGTGGTCGATGAGCTTCAGCGAGGATACCTCCTGCACGACCGTATCTTGCGGGCGGCCATGGTAAGCGTATCGTCAGGGCAGACCGACGACGCACCGGAAACAGGCGACGCGATCAGTTCGTTGTAACAACATCTTCAAAGACAGACCTAGTCAGGAAGGAGTAGCACATGGGCAAAGTGATCGGTATCGACCTTGGAACCACAAACTCCTGCGTATCCATCATGAGCGGCGGCGAACCGATTGTGATCCCCAACGCAGAAGGTGCCCGTACGACACCGTCCGTCGTCGCCATTACAGAGAAGGGCGAGCGCCTCGTCGGACAAATCGCAAAGCGCCAGGCCATCACCAATCCGGAGAATACGATTTTCTCCGTGAAGCGCCTCATGGGCCGCAAGTTTCACAGCCAGCAAGTGTCCGACGCCGCCAAACGGCTGCCCTATAAGGTCACCGAGGGGGACAACGGCGATGCGTATGTCGAATTACGCGGCAAGCGCTACAGCCCGCCGGAAATCTCCGCCATGATTCTACAGAAGATGCGGCAGACCGCAGAGGACTATCTCGGCGAGAAAGTCACCGAAGCGGTCGTCACCGTCCCGGCCTACTTCGACGACAGCCAGCGCCAGGCCACCAAAGATGCCGGCCAGATCGCAGGGCTGAACGTCCTCCGGATCATTAACGAACCGACCGCGGCAGCCCTTGCCTACGGCCTGGACAAAAAGAAGGACGAGCGGGTAGCCGTCTATGATTTGGGTGGCGGCACATTCGACGTCTCCATCCTTGAGATCGGCGACGGTGTCTTCGAAGTGAAGTCGACCAACGGCGACACCTATCTCGGCGGCGACGACTTCGACCAGCGCGTCATGGATTGGTTAGTCGATGAGTTCAAGAAGGATCAAGGCATCGATCTTCGGAAGGATCGGATGGCTCTCCAACGGCTGAAAGAGGCGGCGGAACGCGCCAAGATCGAACTCTCCTCGTCACAAGAAACTGAGATCAATCTGCCCTTCGTCACCGCGGACGCCAACGGACCGAAACACCTGGTCGTCAAACTGACCCGCGCGAAACTTGAACAATTGGTCGACGACCTGGTTAAACGGTCAATCGAACCCTGCAAGAAGGCGCTCTCCGACGCCGGCGTCTCCGCGAGCGACATCAAGGAAGTCGTCCTCGTCGGCGGCATGACCCGCATGCCGAGAGTCATTCAGGCCGTCAAAGATTTCTTTGGGAAAGAACCGCACCGGGGTGTGAATCCTGACGAAGTCGTGGCGATCGGCGCGGGCATTCAAGGCGGTGTGCTCAAGGGCGAAGTGAAGGACGTGTTGCTCCTCGACGTGACGCCCCTCTCGCTGGGCATCGAAACCCTCGGCGGTGTGTTCACAAAATTGATCGAGCGGAACACCACTGTCCCGACGAAAAAGAGCCAGGTCTTCTCAACGGCTGCAGACAATCAAACGGCCGTGACGATTCGAGTCTTCCAAGGTGAACGCGAGATGGCCAACGATAACAAGCTCCTCGGCCAGTTCGACTTGGTCGGGATTCCTCCCGCACCCCGCGGGATGCCGCAAGTCGAAGTGACGTTCGACATCGACGCCAACGGCATCGTCCATGTCTCGGCCAAAGATTTGGCAACACAAAAGGAACAGTCCATCAAGATTACAGCGTCCAGCGGGTTGAGCAAGGAAGAAGTCGAAAAGCTGGTGAAGGACGCACAGGCCCACACCGACGAAGATAAGAAACGGCGGAGGACCGCCGAAGCCAAAAACCAAGCCGACACCCTGGTCTACCAGACAGAAAAGAACCTAAGCGAGCATGGCGACAAGATCACAGCGGAAGACAAGACCAAGATCGAGGAAGCCGTGGCTGCGCTGAAGAAAGCGATGGAAGGAACCGACCCAACGGCAATCGAGTCGGCCACCCAAACATTGACGACCGCGTCCCACAAGTTGGCTGAAGAAATGTATAAGAAGGCCTCAGCCTCGACTGCAGCCGGCAACGGCGCCGATGCAACCGGCGGAACCGGAACCGGCGAGAGCAAGACGGATGAAAAGGTCGTCGACGCAGAATTCGAAGAAGTCGACAAAGACAAGAAGTAACTGAGAAGACTGTCAGTGAGACCGAGCTTCACCAATACAGGGGCTCGGTCTTGCTGCACTATCACCCAGAGAGATGACGCCCGTGTCGAAGCGCGACTACTATGAAACCTTAGGCGTTGAACGAACCGCGTCCGAGGACGAGCTCAAGAAGGCCTATCGAAAGATGGCCCGCCAACACCATCCCGATCTCCAGACCGGAGAGGCCCAGAAAAAAGCGTCAGAAGAAAAATTCAAAGAGGTCAATGAGGCTTACGAGACGCTGAATGACCAGGACAAACGCAAGCGCTACGATACGTTCGGTCACGCCGGGACTCAGCAGGGTGGCGGTCCAGATGGCTTTGGATTCGGCGGAAGCGGCTTCGGCGAGGCCTTCAACGACATCTTTGAGGATTTTTTCGGGGGCCAGCGAGGCGGCAGCCGGGCGGAGCACGGCAATGATCTCCAGTACAATCTGGAACTGACCTTTGAAGAATCCGTCTACGGGAAAGATGCCAAACTCAAAATCCCGCGATGGGAAGTGTGCACCGACTGCAAAGGGACAGGCGCCAAGAGCGCCGCATCAATCAAGGCATGCCCCAGCTGCAAAGGGGCCGGACAAATGCGATTTCAGCAGGGGTTTTTCAGCATTACCCGTCCCTGCGGACAATGCGAAGGGGCGGGACGAATTGTCACAGAACCCTGTCCTGCCTGCCAGGGCCGTCAACGCATCTATCGAGAACGAACCATCGCTGTACACATTCCAGCCGGCATCGAGTCAGGCATGCGCCTGCGTCTCTCGAACGAAGGGGAGCACGGGGTCAACGCAGGCCCTCCCGGCGACCTGTATGTAGCGATTACCGTCAAGCCCCACCCGATCTTCCAGCGTCAGGGGCAAGATATCCTCTGCGACGTCCCTATTCAGTTTGTCACAGCCGTGCTTGGAGGAAAGATCGAGGTTCCCACGCTGAAAGGCAATACCGTCATCAAGATTCCTGCCGGTACGCAACAAGATAAGATCCTGCGCATCAAAGGCCTGGGAATTCCCAGCCTCAAGAACCAAAACACCGGCGATCAATTATTTGTCATCAAGATTCAGATACCCACCAAACTGACCGCTCGCCAGAAAGAGTTGCTCACCGAATTTGCCAAAGAGAGCGGCATGTCGATGGAAGAAGACAGCGACGGTTTCTTCGACAAAATGAAGACCTTCTTCGAATAGCGCCGGCGGTCACCCGCATTATGTCCACGTTCTTCGTTGACCCTGGCGCCATCACTCCCCCCACGATCTGCATCACCGGCGACCTCCTCCATCATCTTCGCGCGAGCCTCCGTGTGCGCCCGGGGGACTGCCTCACCTTGAACGACGGATGCGGAACCCGCTATCGCGCAGAAGTGACCCACGTGACCTCACAGGCCATAGACAGCCGCATCATCGACCGACAGACCGAGCCTGCACGCACGACATCATCGATTGTGCTGGGGCAAGCCTTGATCAAAGGCGACAAAATGGACTGGGTTATTCAGAAGGCCACAGAGCTCGGAGTCGCTGCCATTGTGCCTATTCACAGTACACACAGTGTGGTCAAGCCCAACTCAGAACGCTTAGAACATCAACGGTCCAGATGGGAGCGCATTGCGCGGGACGCGGCCCAACAGTCGGAACGGTGGACCATTCCTAGCATCGCAGATCCGATAGACGTCGCAGAAATCTGTCGACACTATGCCTCAGCGGCTCAGAAGAACATGCTCGTTGAACGCTCCATCAGCTCGTCGCTCGCCACCATCCCGTTACCCCGAGATTCTCAACATCCGATTGTCATATTAGTGGGGCCTGAAGGAGGTTGGGCGCCGGAAGAGCAAAGCCTCGCACAAGAACAAGGATTTCTTCCGCTCACCCTCGGACCACGAATCTTGCGGGCAGAAACCGCGGCAATCGCCGCGCTCAGCATTCTCCAATCACGACTCGATGTCACTCAAGAACCGTGAAAAGCTTGAGGTGAAACGTAATATGCCGGATTGCCGAACGGTCTTCCCGGAAACCTCTCACCTTTTACGATTCACGTTTCACAGATGCGGTCAGCGGCCAATGGTCAGCCGAACGATCGTGCCCTGTTCTCCACTGGCCCATCCCTGTGTCCCATCGGGAAACGACAGACCGAATAGCGACATCTTCGCGATCGCCCCCTGTTCTGTCCAGGTAAACCCACCATCAGACGTCCGATAGAGCATGCCGCGTTCTCCCACAATCCATCCGGTCTGAGGGTCGGTAAAGTGAACACGCAAGAGGTCGGTCAGCTTCGTACAGGTACGGGTGCAGGGTAGCGTGCGATCGATCCACTGATGGCCGCCATCGGTCGTGTGGAAGATCGCGCCTGCGTTCCCAACGGCCCACCCGGTTGATAGGCCCGTGAAATAGACATCGAACAGCGTGGCAGCCCCCTGCGTCTCTTGCTGGGTCCACGTCATCCCGCCATCGTCCGTCATGAAGACAGTCCCTACCGCCCCGACGACCGTTCCATGCAGCGCGGTGAGAAATTGTACGCCATACAGGGCTGCGCTCGTCTTGCTTGCTTGATCAACCCAGTGCAGACCGCCGTCCTTCGTTCGGAGAATAGTTCCGTTGCCACCGACCACCCACCCCTCGTTGGGTGATACAAAGGAGAGACCATAGAACGGTACTTGTGTGTCGACGAGTTGCGACTGCCAGGTAGTCCCCCCATCCTGACTCCGACGAATCGTTCCATTGGCACCAATCACCCAACCCTGGTTCTCATCGAGAAAGAGGACGGCCGAGAGGCTTGCCGTGGTGCCGCTGGCGAGCTTCTTCCACTTCTTTCCGCCATCGACCGTCTTCAGAATGGTGCCGCCAGATCCGACGGCCCAGCCCAGCTGCGGCCTGTGAAAATACAGCCCCGTCAAACGAGCTTCCGTATGGCTCACTTGAGGGGTGATCGTCAGAAAAGAGTCGGCTGCCCAGGAGGATGTGCACAACAGCAACATCAGCACTACGAGTACGAGGCCCCTAGTGCGAAACAAAGAGATCCTCCACCATGATCCAGACAATCTGTCTCTCACTGGTTGGTATCGACGTCTGGGCGATTTTGATT
This sequence comes from Nitrospirota bacterium, assembly GCA_039932735.1. Classification (GTDB taxonomy): domain Bacteria; phylum Nitrospirota; class Nitrospiria; order Nitrospirales; family Nitrospiraceae; genus Palsa-1315. Next base: position 3,488 of record JBDTPK010000021.1, on the reverse strand, counting down.
GAAGTAGCTAGGATCCGGCATGCCCTTAGCTTTAATGGTAAAGGTGCCCGCTTCCAATGTCAGCCACTTCTTCGGAGTACAACAGGTTCCATCCAGCTGCACATCCCAGGAGCCACGCCGCACGATCAGCGGACCAGTGGCCAGTTCATTGAAGAACTCATTGCGCTTCCCCAGACCGTACAGGTGACGGTGAGGCACCCGCACAACGATCTCCGTATCCGTCCAGGACATCACCTGCGCCGCGACCTTGCTGAACAACACTTCTGTCCGCGAGACATTTTCGCCCAACTCGATGTCCTCCTGTCGCTTGTAGGCTCCCTGGTTGAGACCCAAGTAGGCATGCTCGGCTGTCTTCAAGAAAGAGCCAAACCCCGCCCCTTTTATAGTGATCAGCTCATCCAGTCCACCGGATTGCGGGCTATAGGAGTCGATCGTCGGCGTCACCAATGTAAAAACCCCGGCCTCAGTCTTGAGCATGTCCATCGTCGCACAGCACGAACCGTCTGGATTGGGCTTCGTTGCGCCTCGATACACCACGACCGGACCACTCTTTGCGCTAAAAGGCACCCACACATCAATGCGATCGTCTTGCCAACGATAGATGACCGCGCGCACTCCGCCGATCTCGACTCGATTCTCTCCCGTATTGAAGTCGGTAAAGGCATAGGGCGTCGCGCCACTTTCTGAATAGAATCCGAAATGTTCTCCGCTGATTCTCAGCAGCGTGCCGATTGGAGCGGCCGGGGGCGTCAAGGCTGTTACTGCTGGTACATGAACCGTAAAGGTCCCGACCGTGCGCGCACGCCCCTGCATGGTCAGAACGATGGGGCCAGTCTCCGCATCCATCGGAAGATGCACGACAATGGCACTGTCAGACCACTGGGCGATAGTGGCGAGGCGTCCGTCAAACGTCACCTTGTCACCGGCTCCCTTCACGGCTCCAAAACCCTGTCCGAAAAAGACCACCTTCGTCCCGACTGGCCCACTCACGGGATCGACACGAATGCTCGGGATTAGCGTGAGGGGAACCGCATTGCTGACTGTGTGCTGAACCGTCGCACAACACGAGCCGTCCGGCAAGGGATCGGACGAGGACAATCGAACCACCACATCGCCTGACGCAGCATTCGCGGGAATCTCGACTTCGATGATGTCGTCTTTCCAGCGGCGTGGCCTGACAACCACGCTCCCGATCATCACATCATTGACTCCAAACATCGTATTGGGATCGCGCGGGCCGGCTGTGGATCCAAAATGCGCGCCGGTAATGTGCAGGGTATGGCCTGGTTCGATCTCTGCCGGCGTCACTGCGGTAATCGTTGGCTGCACCACTGTCAATGTCCCGACCGCCATCTTCTTCTTTCCAGCCATGATTTCAACGGCGCCAGATTGAGCCTGGAAGGGAACCTTCACCTCGATTAGGTCGAACTCCCATCGCTCAATCAATGCCGGAAACCCACCGACGGTCACGCGATTGACGTGCACGGATCGAAATGCACCGAACCCCTTCCCACCGATCGAGAGGGTAGCGCCAGCGACCGCCGTTGACGGGTTGAGCTCGAACACAGGAGGAGCGGCTGCAAAGACTGCGACAGTCAGGCTGGCCCACAACACGATCGTACTCAACCCGGTGACGAATATATGCATGAATAAACCCCTGTCAGGCAAGAAAACGTACAGCCGCCATGCGCGCGGCACGAAACCCCACACGCAGGTCGCAGAAAGGAGGAACGGGGAATACAACATAAAGCGAGAGCCCACCCGACTATAACAAGCTGATTTTTTGAGTGTCAAGGCAGACCATGTGAAGCAAAACCTGCGACCGGATCGCAGCGTCACAATCAGCCTCAAGCCGTGACGAAGAACAGCCGGGCACGCGATAAAGTAGGTACAGCGCCACGCGCCGAAGACTGGCACTACCACCAGCATCCATTTCGACCAGAACAATGACGGATCCACGAGCGGCGTCGTGTAAATGTACATGTCCCCATTCTGGTGAAGCCGCACCGACATGCCAGGAGTTAGGTAGTGGGCGACATACCGATACTCCGGCTGGCCCCTGACGATCTTTCCAAGCTCGCTGGACATCAGGGAAACCCAGTCACCACCGAAGCAAGGGATGCCGTGCGCGCCGAAAAACTGCGTGTCGGCATTGGTCAACTCCAGGAGTCGGTCGCTATTCGCCTTGTACGGTGGAAGATCCAATGCCGGGGCAAAGACGATCCACTTCTCGATACGGAACGATCTGGAGTGGCATGACGGCTCGTTGTGCGTCGGCACCAATGCAGACGTAAGGCGCGATTGATACCGACCAGATGCCTGTAAACAAGATCGCCAGTGAAGGTCTGATTGCGTGCCCTGTCGATCAAGACAAGCAATTCCGTAGTGTGGCCAGGCAGGTTCAGCACGTCGAGCGTGCGATTGCCAAGGTCGATCACGTCGCCATCGGCAATGAAACCGCCTACCTTCAGTGGCTGTGCTTCCGCATCGACCGATTCCAGCGCACTAATCGCGTACAGCCCCTTCTAGACCTCGGATCGGATTTCTGGCCCGTCTATCAGTGTCACCCCGTCTTCAAAAATCGAGGCGTCATAGATGTGGTCATAGTGGAAATGCGACAGGATCAGCGTTGATCGGTATATCGGTGTAGAGAGCGGCCACTTGCCGCATGGACTTAGACCCTGCGGGGCGCTCGCTGCTGCCCGCATCAAACATCACGGCCCGCCTGTTGCCGACGATCAAAAGGACGTATTGTACTGTGACGATTTTGGTTCGTTGATCGCAAAGGTCTGGCCGTCGATTGCCTCTATCGCATACCAACTATCGATCATTTTCGATGCCGGATTGTACGTATATCCACGCCGTATGGCACCGAACACATCCTCCGGTTCTGCCACTCGCTCAACGCGGCCAGAGAGGTCGAGGCAAACAATCATCGCAACAATGAGCGTCCATATTGTCACTTCAGCCCTGCCTACTGCTCTTGACCTTGTCCACGCCCCCGTACCGTGGCTGTCTCAATTTCTTCCGCTCGCAGTCCCACTCCTCTCCACTCTCACAAGCCCCCTCATCAGGCCCTTTGCGCTTGCGCACTCATCGAAAAAATCCCTCAACGGTCGTGGCTTGCCCATCGGGGACACACGGACAGAACACGAGAAAGCAGGTTATTTGAGAATCACGGCGGGAGTTCACCCCCGATCAGCGTTCGGAGCCATATCGAGGGAGCAATCAGGAAACGGAGAAAATCACTTCAATTTCGACGGAAGCCCCGCGAGGCAACTCAGCAGCCCCCACCGCCGCACGGGCATGACGACCTGCTTCTCCAAAGATCTCAACCAGGAGGTCCGAGGCCCCGTTGAGGACTTGAGGCTGCTGCACAAAACCTTCCGCCGACGCCACATACCCAACAACCTTCACGACGCGCGTAATGCGCTCCAACGTCCCGAGCTCCTGCTTGGCAATCGCCAATGCATTCAAGAGAGCGAGCT
>JBDTPK010000020.1:0-14841 GCA_039932735.1 Nitrospirota bacterium | reverse complement strand
CTGCGCTTATGGAGCCATCAGGTTCAAATGAACTGTCGCTGATCGTATACTCCATGCTGGTGGTATGTGTGACTGCCACCATGCTTGCTTCATATGTGCTGGGACAACGGCACAAGGATCCAGCGACCGGCACGCCCTACGAGTCCGGCATTGCCTCAGAAGGCTCAGCGCGCGTGCGCCTGTCGGCGCGCTTCTATCTCGTCGCCGTGTTCTTTGTGGTGTTCGATCTGGAAGCCGTGTTTCTGTTTGCGTGGGCCGTCGCGGCACGCGAAGTCGGTTGGGCGGGGTATTGGGAAGTCGTGATATTCATCGGGGTGCTCCTGGCGGCATTGATGTATCTCTGGGGAGTTGGGGCACTGGATTGGGCCACGGAACGGCCACACTCGCGATAATGGAGGAACAAAATGCAATGGTCGTTAACAAAACCTGATATTACGGGATTGGTGGCTCATCCGGACCATGAGCCATTCGAACAAGCCGTACGTCGTAACGTCATCCTCTCGCGGCTGGAAGATCTGGTCGCGTGGGGTCGGAAAAACTCCATGTGGCCCTTCAATTTCGGACTGTCTTGCTGTTATGTGGAGATGGCGACCAGCATTACGAGCAAGTTCGATGTCGCGCGTTTCGGCGCGGAAGTGATTCGTGGCACACCTCGGGAGGCGGATCTCATGGTGATCGCTGGGACGGTCTTTATTAAAATGGCGCCCATCGTTCAGCGGCTATACGAGCAGATGATGGAACCGCGTTGGGTCATTTCCATGGGGGCGTGTGCTAATTCTGGTGGCATGTACGACATCTATAGTGTCGTTCAGGGCGTCGACAAGTTTCTTCCGGTCGACGTATATGTGCCGGGCTGCCCGCCGAGGCCAGAAGCCTTTCTGGAGGGCCTTCTCCTCTTGCAGAAAGCTGTGGAAGTGCAACGGCGGCCCCTGAGCTGGGTGGTGGGTCCACAGGGGATCACGCGGCCGCCGCTTCCCTCTATGCGCGACTTGATGCGGCCGTCCCGACAAGAGGCCACCGTCCTGCGGGAGCCGGACGACGTATGATCGCCGCGCCATCCATCGTAGAGGCACTCATCCGACGGCTCGGATCCACGGTAGTCGTCCAACCAACTTGCGATCTCATCCCCACCGTGTGGGTCAAGAAAGACCAGCTGCATGGCCTACTCAGTTACCTGAAACACGAGGTTGAACAGCCGTACAAAATGCTCTACGACCTCACCGCGATCGACGAGCGCATGCGCACGCATCGCGAGGGTCAACCCGCCGGCGATTTTACCGTGGTCTATCATCTCCTGTCGTTCGATCGCAATGAGTACGTACGTATCAAGGTGGCCCTTGCGGAGACTCGCCTGTCGATGCCGAGCATTGTAGATATGTGGCCCGCGGCCAATTGGTATGAGCGTGAAGTGTGGGACATGTTCGGCATCGTCTTTGACGGTCATCCGCATCTCCAGCGCATTCTTATGCCGAAGACCTGGGTCGGGCATCCGTTGCGCAAGGACCATCCTGCGCGTGCGACGGAGATGGGGCCCTATCAGTTGCCTCCGGACAAGGAACTGGCCGAGCAGGAGGCGCTGCGTTTCCGCCCCGAAGACTGGGGGATGAGCCGCGCGCGCGACGACGCTGATTTCGTGTTTCTCAATGTGGGCCCCCAGCATCCGGGCACGCACGGCGTGTTGCGCATCGCCTTGCAACTCGATGGTGAAGAGATCGTCGACGCCGTGCCCGACATCGGGTTCCATCATCGTGGTGCCGAAAAGATGGGTGAGCGCCAGTCCTGGCACACGTATATCCCGTATACGGATCGCATCGACTATCTTGGCGGCGTAATGAACAACCTGGCCTATCTCACGGCAGTGGAGACGCTGGCCAGTATAAGGGTCCCGCCCCGGGCTCAGGTCATCCGCGTGATGCTGGCGGAATTGTTTCGCATCAACAGCCATCTGGTCTGGTATGGCACCCTTGCGCAGGACTTGGGGCAGATGTCGCCGGTCTTCTATACGTTCAACGACCGCGAGCGGACGTTCGGGATCATTGAAGCCGTCTGCGGCGCCCGCATGCATCCGTCCTGGTTTCGCATCGGCGGCGTGGCCGCGGATTTGCCCAAAGGCTGGGAGAACATGTTCAGGGATTTCATCGGATACCTTCCTCCTCGATTGGTCGAATATGACCGGGAAGTGCTGCAGAACCGTATCTTCAAAGGGCGGACAAAAGGGATCGGCCGCTACACCGTCGCTGAGGCCATTGAGTGGGGCGTGACCGGCCCGAATCTTCGCGCCTGCGGGTTCGAATGGGACTTTCGCAAGCGGCAACCGTACTCAGGCTACGAACAATTCGAGTTCGATATCCCCACCGCTGAGACCGGCGATTGCTATGGCCGCGCCGTCGTGCGAGCGGAGGAAATGCGGCAGAGTCTGCGCATCATCGAGCAATGCGTCAACAACATGCCGGAAGGGCCGTATACGTCGGATCATCCCCTGGCCACGCCGCCGGTGAAAGCCCGAACGATGCACGACATTGAAACTCTCATCACCCATTTTTTAGGCGTGAGTTGGGGCCCCGTGATTCCGCCCGGAGAGGCGCTGGGTGCTATTGAGGGCACCAAAGGCAACAATGGCTACTATCTGGTGAGCGACGGCAGCACCATGTCCTACCGCACGCGTATTCGTACGCCGTCGTTTCCTCACATGCAAATGGTGCCGCTGATCTGCCGAGGGTTGATGGTGCCGGACTTGATCGCCATCTTGGGCGCGATGGACTTTGTGCTCGCGGATATTGATCGATAAGGAGGCTTGCGATGTTACGCACTGAGGAAGTCAGCGAGATCGAGGCTGAAGCCGCGCACTATCCAAGACGTGACGCCGTCTGTATCGATGCGATGAGAATCGTGCAGCGACACCGAGGCTGGGTCTCTGACGAAAGCCTTCATGATATTGCCGCACATCTCGGCATGTCGGTTACGGACCTGGATAGTGTCGCGACCTTTTATAACCTCATCTTTCGGAGGCCCGTGGGGCGCCATGTGATCATGATCTGCGATAGCGTGAGCTGCTGGATGATGGGCTACGATCGCATGCGCGCGCACCTCGGCACGCGCCTTGGAATTGGATTGGGTGAAACAACCCCCGACGATCGGTTTACGCTGCTGCCCATTGTCTGCCTGGGATGTTGCGATCGTGCTCCGGCCATGATGGTGGACGACGATCTGCATGGCAACCTGGATGTGCAGAAGATCGACCGTGCGCTGGAAACCTATACATGACGCCCGTCACCGACAAGCCGCTGACCAAGAACATCCGATCAGACGGGGCCGTTGTGGGCCTCAGGGCCTATGAGCAGGCCGATGGCTACCAGGCGGTCCGCAAGGTCTTGCACGGCGGGATGACTTCGACAGCTGTGACCGAGGCGGTGAAAGACGCGAACCTGCGCGGCCGGGGCGGCGCCGGTTTCCCGACGGGGAAGAAATGGTCGTTCGTTCCGCTCGGAAAAGATGCGCCAACCCCAACCTATCTGATCTGCAATGCCGATGAGATGGAACCGGGCACCTTTAAAGACCGCCTGCTGCTGGAACGGGATCCACATCAGCTCCTCGAAGGGATGATCATCGCAGGGTTCGCCATCGAGGCCGATGTCGCCTACATCTTTCTTCGCGGTGAGTATGTGCTGGCAGCCGAACGGCTCTCCCTGGCGATCGCGGAGGCGTACGAGGCGCATTACCTCGGCAAGAATATTCTGGGTTCTGACTACAGTCTTGAGTTGTACCTGCACCTGAGTGGCGGACGGTACATGTGCGGTGAGGAAACCGGGTTGCTCAATGCGCTGGAAGGCAAGCGCGCCAACCCGAGATCGAAGCCGCCGTTTCCTCCTGTGGTCGGTCTCTTCGGCAAGCCTACGGTGGTGAACAATGTCGAGACGCTGTGCTGCGTCCCCCACATCATCAACCACGGTGGGGCGTGGTTCCGTGCGTTGGGGCGCACACAAGATGCCGGCACCAAATTGTTCGGGGCGAGCGGAAAAGTGAAGCGCCCGGGACTGTGGGAGTTGCCCATGGGGACCACGATTCGAGAAATCCTTGAAGAGCATGCCGGCGGTATGCGCGACGGGGTGACATTTCGTGGACTGCTTCCGGGCGGTGCCTCAACCGACTTTGTGACAGAAGAACATCTGGACACACCCATGGACTTTACCGCGATGACGAACATCGGCAGCCGTCTGGGTACCGGCACCATGATCGTGCTGGATGACCAGACCTGTCCAGTAGGCATGACCTGGAACCTGATGCACTTTTTTGCGCAGGAATCCTGCGGCTGGTGCACGCCCTGCTGGAGCGGACTGGGATGGGTAGAACGAATCCTGAAATCCATGGAAGAGGGCAAGGGGCAGCCGGGCGATCTGGACAAGCTGACATCACAAGCCAACATGTGGGGCCCCGGCGCCACATTTTGCGCATTGGCGCCCGGCGCCGCAGAGCCGCTGCAGAGTGCATTGAAATACTTCCGAGAAGATTTCGAGCGGCACATTCGCGAGAAACGCTGTCCATGGAGGTAGCAATGGCAACAGTGCATGTTGACGGAACACCGTATCAAATGAATGCGGAGGAAAATCTGCTCCATGGATGTCTCTCGGCCGGACTGAATCTGCCCTATTTCTGCTGGCATCCTGCGCTGGGATCCGTCGGCGCCTGCCGCCAGTGCGCTGTCAAGCAGTTCAAGGATGAGCAGGATCAGGAGGGCAAGATTGTCATGGCCTGCATGACCCCGGCTGCCGATGGCACACGCATCGCGATTCAGCATCCGGAGGCGGTGGCCTTCCGCGCTGCCATTATTGAGGGATTGATGCTGCATCATCCGCATGACTGCCCGGTATGCGATGAAGGCGGCGAGTGTCATCTTCAGGACATGACGGTGATGACCGGGCACAATTACCGGCGCTACGAGTTCGACAAGCGCACGTTTCGCAACCAGAATCTCGGCCCACTGGTGAATCATGAAATGAACCGGTGCATCCAATGTTATCGGTGCGTTCGTTACTATCGCGAGTATGCGGGCGGGCAGGACCTGAATGCGTTTGCGTTGCGGAATACCGTATTCTTCGGCCGCCACGCCGACGGTGTGCTGGAAAATGAGTTCAGCGGCAACCTCGTCGAGATCTGCCCGACCGGCGTGTTCACGGACAAAACCCTGAAGCGCCACTATACGCGCAAGTGGGATTTGCAGAGTGCCCCATCGATCTGCGTGCATTGCGGGCTTGGGTGCAATACCGACGTAGGCGAGCATTCTGGCAGGGTGCGCCGCATCGTCAATCGTTACAATCACGATGTCAACGGCTATTTTCTCTGCGACCGCGGGCGGTTCGGCTATGAGTTCACCAATAGTGATCATCGCATCCGCGAGCCGTTGCTCAAGGGTAAGGTGGTGAGTGCTGACACGGCAAGCCGGCAGCTCCGTGACACTCTCACCTCCGGCCACGCCATCGGCATCGGTTCACCGCGGGCGTCGCTAGAATCCAACTTTGCCTTGCGTACACTGGTGGGCCCGGACCGTTTCTATGCCGGCCTGGCGGACAGCGAAGCGGAGCTCGTCGCGCTTGCGATCGATATTCTGCGGCGCAACACGATGCGGACGCCGACACTTCATGAAGTAGAAGCATCCGACGCCGTGTTGATTCTGGGTGAGGATGTGACCAACGTCGCGCCCCGCATGGCACTGGCTCTACGTCAGTCGGTGCGCCAGCAGCCCATCGAGATCGCGAGGGCATTGAAGATTCCGCTGTGGATGGACCACGGCGTGCGCGATGCCGTTCAGGACAAGAAAGGCCCGCTGTATATCGCGTCGACCTATGCCACGCGACTGGACGACATCGCCACATCCATATTCCATGCGGCGCCAGACGAGATCGCGCGTCTGGGATTCGCGGTAGCGCATGCACTTGACCCGCAGGCACCTTCGCGTGGGGACTTCCCGCTGGCCGATGAGATCGCCCGCGCGCTCAAACGCGCTAAGAACCCATTGGTGATTTCCGGTCCGAGCTGCAATAGCGAGGCCATCATACAGGCAGCCGCCAATGTGGCGATGGCTGTGGGGGCTCAACTCAGCTTTACGACTCCCGAGTGTAATACCGTGGGCGCCATGTTGATGGGTGCGAATCCTTTGAGCGCCGCGTTTCAAGCAATCAAGGATGGCGATGCCGACACGCTCATCATTCTGGAAAATGATCTGTACCGGCGCGCGCCTCGCGCCGACGTCGATGCGCTTCTCTATGCGACGGCGCACGTGATCGTGCTCGATCACCTCATGAATTCGATGTCCGAACAAGCCGAGCTTGTGCTGCCGTCCGGGACCTTCGCAGAATCGGACGGCACGTTCATCAGCAGCGAGGGACGCGCCCAGCGGTTTTTCCAGGCCTTCGTACCGTCCGGCGCTATTCAGGCCAGCTGGTGCTGGCTCGGACAGGGTTCTTGGAAAAGTCTCGATGAAGTGCTGGCTGCGATGGTGACGGCCTTGCCTCAACTGGCACCCGCTCGCGATGCCGCAGCGCCGGCCACATTCCGCATGGCCGGGGCGAAAGTTCCGCGCTCGTCGCACCGATCGAGCGGCCGCACGGCGGTGCTGGCCAACATCAATGTCTCGGAGCCCAAGCCGCCGGATGATCCTGATTCGCCGCTGTCGTTTTCCATGGAAGGCGCACCCATGCACCCGCCGGGGGCACTTCTTCCTTTTGTCTGGTCGCCCGGCTGGAACTCCATTCAGGCCACCAACATGTATCAGAAAGAGATTGGCGGCCCTCTGCGCGGAGGCGATCCAGGGGTGCGGATGTTCGAGCCCGCGCCGTCGAATGGCCGGTCTTATTATCACGATATTCCCCCCGCCTTTGAGCCGCGTGAGGGTGAGTGGCTGCTGGTCCCAATGCATTACATATTCGGCTCGGATGAGCTGAGTCTTTCGGCGCCGGGCATTGCCGAACTCGCCACGCCACCGCACGTAGCCGTGAATGCCGATGATCTTATGGAGGATGAGGAGGTCGATGTGTACTGTGCCGGCAGCACGTTTCGGGTGCCCGTCCGCATCCGGCCTGACCTGCCGCATGGCGTGGCCGGCTTGCCTGCAGGAGTGCTCCCGCTCGCTGGGTGCGGCTTGCCGGCATGGGGAAAGATCGTGAAGATCACATGACCAGCCCGTACCCCATGCTTTCGGTCCTCGGCATTTTCTTCGGCGCGCTCACCATCGCCGCTTGGCTCATCTGGCTTGAGCGGCGGCTGCTTGCGTTGTGGCAGGACCGGTACGGTCCGAATCGCGTCGGACCGTTTGGGCTGCTCCAGGTGGTGGCTGATGGTATCAAGATCTTCATGAAGGAAGACTGGGTTCCGCCGTTCGCGGACAAACCCGTGTTCATTCTGGCTCCGGCCATCATCGTGGTGACGGTGTTGATGTCGTTTGCCGTGCTTCCAGTGGCTCCAGGAATCATTATCAGCGATCTCAATATCGGGCTCCTGTTCATTCTCGCCCTGTCGTCGCTCGGTGTGTATAGCGTGGTCCTCGCCGGCTGGTCCTCCAACAACAAGTATGCGCTTCTCGGCGGATTGCGCGCGGCGGCCCAGATGGTCAGCTACGAAGTCTTCATGGGCCTCTCCCTGATGGGGGTCGTGCTGCTGGCGGGATCGTTCAGCCTCTCTGCCATCGTTGAAGCGCAGAGGGAACTCTGGTTCGTCATTCCACAATTCCTCGGCTTTGTCTTGTTTCTGATCGCCGGCCTGGCTGAAACGCGCCGCACCCCGTTCGACCTACCTGAAGCGGAGAGCGAACTGGTTGCCGGTTATCACTCTGAATACTCCGGGATGAAGTTCGGCATGTTCTTTGTCGGCGAGTATCTTGGAGTGACGCTGATCTCCGCGCTGATCACGGTGTTGTTCTTCGGAGGCTGGCTCGGCCCGGTGCTCCCGCCGATCGTCTGGTTTCTGTTCAAAACGTTGTTCTTCATTTCGTTTTTCATTTTGCTGCGGGCGTCCCTGCCGCGGCCGCGATTCGACCAGCTCATGTCGTGGGGCTGGAAGGTCATGTTGCCTTTGGCGTTGGGCAACCTGGTCGTGACCGGTGCGATGGTGCTCGCATGGGGGTAGCGTATGCTCAGCATCCTTAAGACAATCTGGTACGTATTCTTGCATACCTTTCAGAAGCGTGTGACGGTGCAGTATCCGGAAGAAAAACCGTATCTGGCCCCGCGCTATCGGGGACGAATCATCCTCTCACGCGACCCTGACGGCGGCGAGCGCTGCGTCGCGTGTAATCTGTGCGCCGTCGCCTGCCCGGTGAGCTGTATTGCCCTCCAGGCCACGGAAGATGAGAAGGGCCGCCGGTACCCGGAGTTCTTCCGCATCAACTTCTCGCGGTGCATTTTTTGCGGGTATTGTGAGGAAGCTTGCCCCACGTATGCGATTCAACTGACACCCGATTTTGAAATGGGCGAGTTCCACCGCCAGAACCTGGTGTATGAAAAGGAAGACCTGCTCATCAATGGACCAGGCAAATATCCCGGCTATAACTTCTGGCGCATCGCCGGGGTCCAGATCGGCGGAAAGGACAAGGGGCAGGCTGCGCACGAGGCCGCGCCGGTTGACCTGCACAGCCTGCTACCCTGAGGCATTTATGGAAATAGCATTCTACATTGCGGCGGCAGTGGCCATCGTCGCCACTGTGCTGATGCTGACGGGTCTGAATGTGGTCCATGCGTTGCTGTACTTTATTGTGTCGCTGCTGGCGGTCGCGGTGGTGTTTTACGTGATCGGGGCTCCATTCGTCGCCGCGCTGGAGGTCATTATCTATGCGGGGGCCATTATGGTGCTGTTCGTGTTCGTGGTTATGATGCTCAACCTTGGCCCACAGGCTGTGTCACTGGAGAAATCCTGGCTGACGCCAGGCATCTGGATCGGTCCGACGGTGCTGGCAGGACTGCTGCTGTGTGAGGTTGCTTACTTGGTGGTGCGAGGCGACGGCGCAAACATGGGAGCGGGGATGGTGGAACCCAAACAGGTCGGCATCGTGTTATTCGGACCGTATGTGATCGGCGTGGAGCTCGCGTCCATGCTGTTGCTCGCAGGCTTGGTGGGCGCGTACCACCTGGGAGTCCGTACGACGCCAAGATCGGAGAGAGGAAATGCTCGAGATACCGATACGAGATGGGCTGCTGCTCGCAGGGATCCTGTTCTCCCTGGGACTGATCGGCCTACTCGTACGCCGTAACCTGATATTCATGCTCATGTCGCTCGAGGTGATGCTCAACGCAGCAGGCCTAGCCTTTGTGGTCGCCGGATCGCGATGGCAGCAGGCTGACGGACAGATTGCCTTCCTCTTTATTCTCGCTATGGCTGCGGCGGAAGTCTCGGTTGGATTGGCCTTGGTGCTGCAACTGTACCACCACTTCAAAACTCTGGATGCCGATGCGCTGAGTGAGATGAAGGGATAGCCTGATGGAGCTATTGTGGCTGATCGTGGCGCTCCCCCTGGCGAGCGCGCTCGTGCTGGCGGTACTGGGTTCGCGCTGCTCGCGCCGGGTCGTGACCTCTTTGGGGGTGGGCTCGATCGGCGCCTCGGCGGTGATCACCATGTTGGTGGCGGCCGACTTTGTGATCTCACCTCCTGCAGGCCATGCATACACCGAAATCCTCTGGACATGGATCAGCGTCGCCGATTTCCAGCCGCGCATCGGACTCTATCTGGACGCGCTGTCCCTGGTGATGATCCTGGTGGTCACCTTCGTCAGCTTTTGGATTCATCTCTACTCAGCTGAGTTCATGAGGCATGACGACGGCTATAGCCGGTTCTTTGCTTACATGAACTTGTTCGTCGCCTCCATGCTCACGCTGCTGCTCGCGGACAACCTGCTCCTGCTGTATCTCGGATGGGAGGGCGTGGGCCTGTGCAGCTATCTCCTGATCGGATTCTGGTACCGCAATCCGGCGAACGGCTTGGCGGCTCGCAAGGCGTTCATCGTCACGCGCGTCGGCGATACGGTGATGCTGCTGGGCTTGTTTCTGCTGTTCACGAGCTTCGGTACGATGCAGATTCAAGACCTGATGCACCGGGCGTCGGAACAGTGGGCGGTAGGGTCCACGCTTGCCGTGGCAGCAGCGCTGCTGCTCCTGGGTGGCGCCGTGGGGAAGTCGGCGCAGCTTCCGCTCCAGGTCTGGTTGCCGGACGCCATGGCCGGCCCGACCCCGACCAGCGCGCTCATTCACGCCGCCACGATGGTGACAGCCGGTGTCTATTTAGTGGCACGCACGCACGTGCTGTTTGCGCTGGCGCCGGCAGCGCAATTCACCGTGGCAGCCGTCGGTGCCGCCACGCTAGTGCTGGCGGGATGCAGCGCACTGACGCAGCGCGACATCAAGCGTGTCCTTGCCTACTCCACGGTGAGCCAGATCGGGTATATGTTTCTCGCGCTAGGGGTCGGCGCGTGGTCTGCGGCGATTTTCCATTTCGTGACCCATGCGTTCTTCAAAGCCCTGTTATTCCTCGGAGCCGGAGTGGTCATTGAGGCGCTCCACGAGGAGCACAATATTTTCCGCATGGGCGGCCTGCGGAAGGAACTCCCGGTCGCATTCTGGACCTTTCTCATTGCCGGGTGTTCACTCGCTGGGCTGCCTTTTATTACCGCCGGGTTCTATAGCAAAGATCTCATCATCTGGGGGGCTCGGTCGGCAGCACAGGGGCACCCCGGCTTCTGGATCGCCGGCATAGTAGGGGCGCTGCTGACCTCGCTGTATACGTTCCGCGTAATTTTCCGGGTCTTCTTTGGTCCTATCCAGACCCTGGTCGGTACGCGTCCGGGATACGTGATGACGGTGCCCCTCGTGGTGTTGGCATTCGGTGCCGTTATGGGTGGAGCGGTAAAGGACCCTCTGCTCGCATTTCTCCAATCGGCGTTGCCGGCGATGGTCGAGGCGAACGCCGTAGGGATGACGAAGACATTCTCTGAGGCCGTCGCCGTCTTCGCGTTCTTGAGCGGCCTCTACGTTGCATACCTGTTTCATCTGCAGAAGCGGAGCCTGGCGGAGCAGGTGGTCGCGAATCCGGCCGGGCGTGTCCTCCACGCCTGGTGGTGTGCGGACTGGGGGTTTGACTGGCTCTACGACAGAGTATTGGTCCAACCCTTCCTGTGGGCGGCCCGGATCAATAAGCACGATGTCATCGACGCGTTCTATGCCGGCATCGCGCGCCTTACGGAGGTCCTGTACCGTGCGCTCCAACTCACACAGACGGGTGTGGTGCGCTGGTACGCGGCCGGTATTGCCCTCGGCTCCGCGCTATTTCTGGCGATCGTGGTGTTCTCATGATGCTCGTCTGGCTCATCATCATTCCGCTCGTCGCCGGCATTCTTGCGTGGCTCACCGCGCGCTGGAGCACGCAATTGCCCCGCTGGATCTCGCTGGCCGCCGCGGTGTTCGACCTCATCCTTGTGCTCGCCGTTTGGATGCGCGGCGATAGCGCCGTCGCTGCTGGTGCCACGACCGTCTGGTTTGCTGAGGTGGACTGGACCTGGGTGCCACGGTTTGGCATTCACTTCCACCTCGGCGTCGATGGCCTCAGCCTGCTCCTGCTCGCCCTCACGTTTTTCCTGGGTGTGGTTTCTGTGCTGTGCTCCTGGACGGAGATCCGGGAACACATCGGCTTCTTCCACCTCAATCTCATGTGGATCTTGGCGGGCATCGCCGGCGTGTTCCTCGCACTCGACCTGTTCCTGTTTTATTTCGCCTGGGAACTCATGCTGATTCCGATGTATTTCCTCATCGCGATCTGGGGCCACGAGCGCAGGATTTATGCCGCCATCAAGTTTTTGCTGTTCACGCAGCTCAGCGGGTTGTTGATGCTGATTGCCATCCTGGCGCTGTATTTCATGCATCATCAGGCGACTGGAGTGTACACCTTCCAATACGGAGATCTGCTGGGCACACCATTGACTCCTGTGGCCGAGCGTTGGATCATGCTCGGATTCATCATTGCATTCGCCGTGAAGCTGCCGGTATTTCCTCTGCATGCGTGGCTGCCTGATGCGCATTCCGAAGCGACGACGGCCGGAAGTGTCATCCTGGCCGGCCTCCTGCTGAAGACCGGCGCCTATGGGCTGTTGCGGTTCGTCGTGCCGCTCTTTCCGAACGCAGCCCATGAGGTCACGCCCGTCGCGCTCGTGCTTGCCGTGATGGGGATCGTGTATGGCGCGGTGATGGCCTTTGCGCAAACCGATCTCAAACGCCTGGTGGCCTATACCAGCGTGAGCCACCTCGGCTTCGTCCTGCTCGGAATCTTTTCCTGGAACACGTTCGGCCTGCAAGGCGCGGTGATG
The DNA here is from genome assembly GCA_039932735.1 of Nitrospirota bacterium. Classification (GTDB taxonomy): domain Bacteria; phylum Nitrospirota; class Nitrospiria; order Nitrospirales; family Nitrospiraceae; genus Palsa-1315. The sequence goes on along the minus strand of JBDTPK010000020.1, from coordinate 2,503 downwards.
ACGATGATCTGTCACGGTCTGAGCACAGGAGCTCTGTTCATTCTGGTCGGCGCGCTCCAAGAACGCACCCACACTCGCGACATGGACCGGATGGGCGGGCTGTGGACCACCATCCCAGGCCTCAGCGGAGCGGCGCTCTTCTTCGCTCTGGCATCGATGGGCCTGCCTGGGTTGGGAGATTTTGTCGGCGAGTTCCTGGTTTTGCTGGGCTCGTATCAAATCAGCGTTGGAATCACCGTCGTGGCAGCCCTCGGGATTCTGGTGTCCACGTGCTATGCCCTTCGCATGGTACAGCGCGTGTTCCATGGAGAAAACACCCAGCGCTGGCAGCTTCCTGACCTCTCGCCACGTGAAGTACTCATCATCGCGCCCATGATCGTAGCCCTACTATGGCTGGGTTTGTATCCCCAGCCGGTGTTGAACACCTTCGCGCCGGCCATGCACCAGTTACAACGCGAAGCCAACCTCCCGGCCGTCGTCTGGCAGAAGAGATGATCTTGTGACGTACGCGGACTGTCTCTCGCTATTACCGCTCATCCTGATCGCCGGCACGTCGATTCTTGTCATGCTGGCCATCGCACTCACGCGCAATCACGCGCTGGCGGCGGGGCTGACCGTTGTGGGTCTCGTCGTCGCACTCATGTCCATCCTGGCGGTCATCCCCTATGTGCCGCGGCCGGTGACGCTGCTGCTGATTATGGATCAATACGGGTTGTTCTATATGGGCCTGATCATCGCATCCGCGCTGGCGGTCGCGGTGCTGTCATACCCCTATTTCGAGCAGCAAGAGGGCCATCGCGAAGAGCTGTACGTGCTGCTGTCGATTGCCACGCTGGGATGCGCAGTGCTCGTCGCCAGCAGCCACTTGATGTCGTTTTTCTTGGGACTGGAAATTCTGAGTGTCTCGCTCTATGCGATGATCGCCTACCTAAAAGAGCGCAAGCAGTCGCTCGAGGCCGGGATCAAGTATCTGGTGTTGGCTGCGGCGTCTTCGGCCTTTCTCCTGTTCGGCATGGCGCTCGTCTACGCCGATCTCGGCACGATGGAGTTTTCACGAGTCGCCGCCGCTTCTGCTGTCACATCACACCCCGCCCTTCTGCTTCCGGGGATCGTCCTGATCGTCACGGGGATCGGCTTCAAGCTTGCGGTAGTGCCGTTCCACTTATGGACACCTGACGTCTACGAAGGCGCCCCGGCTCCGGTCACCGCATTCATCGCGACCGCTTCCAAGGTCGCGATCTTTGCGCTGCTGTTGCGCTTCTTTTACCACACTGATGTTCACCAGTTTCGTGCGGTCTTCATTATGTTCGTGATCATCGCGGTGGCGTCGATGCTCATCGGCAATCTGCTGGCGCTGTGGCAAACCAATGTGAAGCGCATTCTCGCCTACTCGTCTATCGCGCATTTCGGCTACATGCTGGTAGCGTTTGTGGCAGCTGGCCCTTTGGCCGTTGAGGCAGTCACCTTCTACCTTGTGGCCTATACCGTCACCACACTCGGAGCCTTCGGGGTGGTGACAGTGCTCTCCAGCTCCAGCCGCGATGCCGACACGCTGGATGATTACCAAGGGTTATTCTGGCGGCGCCCGCTGATTGCTGGCATCTTCACCGTGATGCTCCTTTCGCTCGCCGGCATTCCCGCCACGATGGGTTTTCTGGCCAAGTTCTACGTGCTCGCGGCAGGAGCCTCGGCCACGCAGTGGTCGCTTATCACCATCCTGGTCACGACCAGCACCATCGGTCTGTTCTACTATCTGCGCATCCTCGTCGCGCTCTACTCCGCCTCACCCGAGCGCGAGGTATCCACCCAACCAGTCGCTCCTTCTGGCGGGGTCGTGCTGGCCGTGTTGATGTCATTGCTCATCTGGTTCGGAGTGTATCCGGCACCGTTGGTGGACGTGATCCAAAGACACGTTGTGCCGTCCGTGGCTGAATTATTGCCACCAGAGTCGAACAACCTAAGCCAGCATACCGGCGCAGGAGGAGCTCAGGTCAGACCAACTGCAAAACTGCCTTGAAGCGCCGACATTGAAAATGCCGTGGGCAGCCACGGGTTCGAGCCATGTTACGACTGTGTCCCTGGTCAGGGGATAGCGACCGCTCATCAGTGGCGAGCACTCCAGGGAGAAAATATGCAGAATGGACGGATCGCTGCGGTCAATCAGAATCATCTTTGGCCCTACCATTATGACGCAGCAACTGGAAGACGAGGCCTCGTGAAGTTCAACACGCCCTTCGACAAACTGATGGCGACCTTGGGAGGCGATAACCGACCCTACATGGAGACAGAAACCATCTTCCTTCATCTTGCTGTTCGTTGTGGCCACAGCCGTGGCGATTGCGGTGCAACCTCTCTCCGTTCCTTCGAAGCACCCCATTTGACCAAGGCGCTGTTGCTCGGCGTCTTTCTGCCAGGGCCGCTCTTCGAGGCCGCGTTTCATATCGAGTTTATACAATCCTGGCGAAATCGCTTCGCCTTTTCTTCGCTGGCTTTGCCGAACGCG
>JBDTPK010000019.1:0-14992 GCA_039932735.1 Nitrospirota bacterium | reverse complement strand
CAAAGGACAGAAGATGACGGTGCGATTGTTTCTGGAGCAGCCAAGAGGAGGGAGGGGATAGCCAGGTGCCCTTCTTGCTCGCAGAACGCGCACGGTAAAGCTGTGCTCGTTCGATGCGCGCAGTTAAGGGCAATCTGGCTACGCCCTCTTTGAGAGTCAGGTCAGGGACGCGCGCAGTGGGACCATCAGCCATCTCTTTTGAAAAAAAACAAGGAAGGCTGGAAGGACGATCGAACAGATGGTCCGCTGGGTGAATTATTGAATCAGGATCCTCTTCCTGTCGGGTCATCGCGTAGCCATTCTATGCAATCAGTCCCCATTGTTAACATATCCCATGGAGGAAAATGGAAGAAGAAGTCAGAAGCGGCAACCAAGCCAATTCCCTCCTGCGGCTGATGAGCCTGATGTTCAGAGCCCATCCTTGGCATGGGGTCCCCATCGGAGACCAGGCCCCGGAGGTGGTGACGGCGTATATTGAAATCGTGCCGACCGACACGGTGAAATACGAAATCGATAAGGTGAGCGGTTTTCTCAAGGTGGATCGCCCGCAGCGATTCTCGAATTATTGTCCCGTCTATTACGGACTGGTTCCGCAAACACACTGCGGTGACGGCGTTGCGGCCTTGTTTTCCGCACGTGCCATGCGCACGGGGGTTGTGGGGGATGGCGATCCACTCGATATCTGTGTCCTCACGGAGAAGACAATTCCGCACAGCGACATTCTCCTCACGGCCCTGCCCATCGGTGGCCTCAGCATGGCGGACGGTGGCGAAGCGGACGACAAGATCATTGCCGTTATGAAGGACGATGCGACTTATGGCGGCTATACCGATATCAGTCAGGTTCCGCTGGCCCTCATCGATCGCTTGCAGCACTATTTCCTGACCTATAAGAGTGCGCCTGGCAGCATCCACGATAAAGTCGAAATTACGAGTATCTATGGCCGCGAGGAAGCCTTGGAGGTAATCCGCACCAGCCATCAGGATTACAAGGCGAAATTTCCTGAATTAGAAATGCGGTGGGGGAATGAAAAGGCCTAGCCAGCGGTCCTTCTTGCTTGCTCGCAGAACGCGCAGGGTAACGCGGTGCTCGTTCGATGCATGCAGGACAGACCGGCTTGGCTCCACCTTTATGCAAAAACAAAGATGACACGATGGTGCAAATAAAATTGCGGCTTTCCATGGTCGCTCTCGGTTTATTCCTACTTGCTCCCTGTCTCAGTCAAGCGGAGGAGATTCGGTTGAACAGCATCGGGGTACGTGGGGGAGTCAGTGGGAGCTTTCCCATCGAAGAGAAGGGGACAGAATCATTTCAGGAGTATGACGTCATGCAGACTGGTCAATGTCCTGGGAGTGGTACTCCGCGTCAGGGTAGGGAATTGGCACAAGACTGATGGGGAGTGTCGGTGCTGTGACGGCAGCGGCGGATACCGCATTTGTGAGCACAGTGGTTCCAGGGGTTGTGCTCGGGAAGAAAGACCGGAGGCTTTCAGTAGAGGTTGGAGGGGGAGGCGCACTCCTCAGCCAACACCACTTTGCAGATCAGGATATGGAGGGCACTCTATCTCTTCTCCTACTCCTATCCTGTTTCATCGAAAGAAACACCGAGCATGCGTGAGACGGCTATCCTGCTTTCTTCATCTGTTCCGCGACGACCGAGTGGGGATGGGGAATGATGTCGATTCCGTTCCTGCCTTTGTTTTTGACCCGGTAGAGGGCGTAGTCGGCCATCTTGTGTAACAATTCAGAACTCAACGGATGCTCGGATGACCAGATTGTCGCGCCGATGCTCACCGTGATATCCAGCGGCCCACTCGGCGTCGTAAACGGCAGGTCGCTGATGGACGACCGAAAGCGTTCGGCGCATTCGCGTAATACGTTCAGGTCGCAATTGGGAACGACCATCAAGAATTCTTCTCCGCCGATTCGTCCGACATGATCATACCGGCGAGCTGTGTTACGGAGGCGCCTCGCGGCTTCCCGGAGGACGAGATCCCCCACTGGGTGGCCATAGGTATCGTTGACCCGTTTGAAATGGTCGAGGTCTGCGATGAGGACTCCCAGTGGTTGATGGCTTCGCTCGGCCCGGGAGAGTTCCTGGGTCAACATCATGAGCGTCGTCGAATGATTCAACAGCCCGGTCAAGGAGTCGTAGTTTGCCTGTTCCCTGGAATCGTGGAGGAGTTGCAGATTCTGAATCGCCGTGCCGACCTGAGAGGCGAGGGTGAGCACAATCTGTTCGTCGAGATCGCTGAAGTCCTCCGCGAGGCCCTGTGGCGTCGCTTTGTTGGCGAGGGACAAGTGGCCGAAGAATTGGTCGTGGCATCGAATCGATACGCCGAGAAACGACGTTGTGAGAGCATCATCCATTGGAAGTCCGAGAGCGGCCCAGTACGCGGTGAGATGAGCCTGGCGGAGGACCGCGTCTCCTTGTCCAAGGGCTTCGCGCGACACCTGACCGAATGGAAGGCGTCGAAGGGCGTGGGCCGCTGTTTCATCGACTCCATGGGTCAAGAATTGAATCGCCGCACGTGTGCTACCGTGGTACAGCTCTAGGGTGGCATAGCGCGCGCCGGTGCTTTTCTTCGCGAGCAGGAGGAGTTGCCGCAGCAATTCGTCGAGATCCTGCTGGGCGGCTAACTTCTGTGCGGCATCGATCAACGCATGCAGCGCCTCCGTCCGTTTTTTTAGCGCCGCTTCGGCGTCGGTGGCTCGACGGAATTCCCGTTTGGTGGAGTTCCATTCTGTGTGAAGAGTCTTGATCATCCCCAGCACAAGAAGCACTAACGGAAGGAGAATCAATACGGCCAGGATCGACAGTTCCCTGAGGAATGCCCGCATGGGGGCGAGGATGCCGTTTCGGTCTACCTGAATCAAGATACCCCAGTGTTGAGCTGGATCGGTGTGGGCAATGGGGACCTGCGCATAGGCGGTCACAATAGAGACCTCGCGACGAAGATGCGTTTCTTCGATGAAGCCCTCCCTGGGGATGCCTACCAGCGCGGACGAAGGGAGGCCGAGCTGTTTGAGGTTGTCGTCCTCCCACCGCGTCGAATCGGCAATCAGGTCTCCCTTCTCGTCGATGACGTGATATTCGATAGGCGACGTTTCTATCCCTTCGGACTTCTTGAGCCCCTGTATCGTCTTGTCAAGGATGGTCATCAAGGTGGGGAGACCCACAATCGCCGCGATCGCCCCGACAAATTGTCCGTCTGGACCGCGCAGCGGAGCGAGCACCGTAATTGTCGTCGTTCCTTCGAATTTTTCACTCTCCTGCGTGTTCAGAACCCTGGCGGCGGCGAGTGTGCGCGCCAGTTGAAACCAGAGACGCTGACTCTGATCCTGGGAGCGGCTCGATGAATCTGTTGCCGCAACGATTTTCCCATGCGAGTCGGTGACGCCGATCCATCGATAGGCTGGGTGTGTGCGCGCCAGCTCTTGGAGATAGGTCGTCAGCGCCTCGGGGTTTTGACCTTGGGCCATCGGAGCCGAAGAAAGCATCTGGATATCGCGGTATCGCTCCAGGATCAGCATATCCAATTTGCCGGCGGCATCCGACGCCGCTTGTACCAGGCGTCGGCCGCTGGATTCGATGAGTCCACGCTGGACGGTGTAGGCAGTCCATCCAAGACATAGCAGCGTCACCACGGTTATGATGGCGGCTGTGATGACAATCCACCTGATGGGACGATCGCTCATCCACGTGGGGAATCGGTCTGTTGTGATGGAGATGCGAGCCAGCGTATTCCTGGGAACAGCTGGAAACCTGGAAGGGAGAGGGATAGTGGCGATGGGAGCTTGTTTCGTCATTCACGTCAGAGGTCGTTGGCGCATGAGACTGGTCAGAGTAGGGTATGTCCAGGATGATTATACGGTAAGGAAAAGGCGAAGCAAGAAAAGTGCGGTTTGTCGCAGGGTTAGATTGGCTTTTTCGCGGCTTCATACAGGATGACGAGTAGAAATTCCTGGTAGCTGGTTGGAGAAAAGAGCGCTTTCAGCAACCGATCGGGCAATTTGCGGAGTTGTTGATGGCATACAGACCAAAAGAAAGGGCGGGCTCCCCCCAGGTGGGATGGCGTCGCTGGCGATAGCAACGAGCCCTACGAGCGCGGCCTGCCGAAGAACGGTCTGAAGCCTCTGCCGTCAGGGATCGACCGGACTACCTGTTCTGTGCGAGAAGTATCTATGCGTCTGGAATCTGTGCGCGAATCACGCCATGTTCGTCGTAGCGGTGTCCCTATTTTCCCTACAATGATTATGGAAAAGGAGCTGCGGTGACCCTGTCTCCCTGGACGGCCAAGCTGCGCGAATGGCAGGCTCGCGCCGTGTCCGGTGTCCTCACCCATACGCGGCCTGATTTTCTTGCCATGGCGACGCCTGCGGCAGGAAAAACTCGCTTTGCCCTGAAGATTGCCCATCAGTACTTGGCCGATCGAGTGGCCGTCCGTGTCCTCGTCATCTGCCCGACGAATCATCTGCGCACGCAATGGGCGACCGCTGCCGGCCTGGTGGGGATTCAGCTGGATCCGGCCTTGACGAACGAGCAAGTGGTCGAAGCGCGCGACTACCATGGCGCAGTCGTGACGTATCAACAAGTCTGTCTCGCACCGGACGTGTTTCGGCGCGCGTGCCGGAGCCGACCCACGCTGCTCATCTTCGACGAATTGCACCACGCGGGCGATGGAAAGGATTGGGGCAATGCCCTACGGGAAGCGTTTGAAGAGGCGGTCTTTCGCCTCGCCTTGTCGGGCACTCCCTTTCGCTCCGATAACAATCCGATCCCCTTTGTGCGGTACGAGCAGGGCGAAAGCCAGGCCGATTTCACGTACGGCTATGCTGAGGCGATTCGTGAGAGCGTCTGTCGCCCAATTCTTTTTCCAAGCTACGAGGGGGAACTGGCGTGGCTTTCAGAGGGTCGTGAACATCGGGCAACCTTCGAGGATGGACTCACCTTCGAGCTGCAGCGGGAACGACTCAAGACGGCACTCTTGCAAGATAGCTGGCTGGGTCCTGTCATCACGGATGCCCATGCTGAATTACGCCGGCTGCGCAAGCAGGAACAGCCGGATGCCGGCGGGCTCATCGTTGCGATGAATCAGGACCATGCTCGGCAGGTCGCGGAACTGGTGGGACGGATCACGGGCAGCCGTGCCCATGTGGCCATATCGGACGATCCGTCTGCCTCGAAGACGATCGCTGCCTTCGCCCAGCATAAGACTCAGCAATGGCTTGTCGCGGTGAATATGGTGAGCGAGGGCGTCGATATTCCGAGACTTCGCATCGGCGTCTACGCCACGAACGTCCTGACCGAGATGTATTTCCGCCAAGTGGTCGGGCGATTCGTCCGAATGCAGGAGGGGATGCCGAAACCGCAGCGAGCCTGGCTGTACCTGCCCAAAGACGCCACTCTCGTCCACTACGCCAAACGGATTAAGGCTGAACGCGACCATGTGTTAGAAGAGATCATGCCTTCAGTGCAGCGCACCTTGTTCGGTACGGCTGCCACATCTCTGAAAGAGTACATGCCCTTGCACGGGGTGGCCAGGATGGATGCCTTGATCGGGGGAGAGGAGGGGGAGTCAGCCGGAGAGGGTACGAGCGTCGCAGTGCCGATCGTGCCGCTCCATGACAAGAAGAGCGAATTACGAGACCTGCATCGCGCCCTCGTCGGCGGCGTATCCCGGAAGACCGGTATCGATCATCGCCGACTCAATGCAGAACTGATCAAGCGAACCGGTGGCAAGGTCGATCAGGCCACCGTCGCGCAATTGGCGCGCCGTATTGCGCTGCTGGAGAAGTGGCGGGATACGGGCTTTGACGGAGGACGCGCGTAATACCCCCTTGCTTGCCCAACGCGGCTTCTGGAGACCCTCGTTGGACGCGCGGAGTCGGGATCATCCCAGCCGCCCGTGGTAAATGATAGTTCGCTGCCGCCGAGTTTGATGACTTTTTGAGGATCCTGTAGGGACCAGACAGACAGTATTACCGTTTATTGTTCTGTCGCTCCGACTTCCTCCCGCAACTGAAACTTGAGGGAAGGATATTCCTTCACACAATAGGTGAGCAGCCGTTCGGAGCCGAAGAGCATCACCATTCGGCCGTCCCGGTCCACGAGCCGGCGCGTCTCCTGTGGCCAGTAGATGCGAGCGATCACGTCGGGATCGCCTGTCACCCAGCGAGCCAGGGCGAAGGGCATCCGCTCGACAAGGGTCTTAACCCCATACTCGTTTTCGAGCCGCGAGGCGACGACATCGAATTGGAGTTCTCCCACTGCGGCCAAGACCGGCTCACGGCGCACATGATCCGGTGAATAGAACACCTGCATGACCCCTTCTTCTTCGAGCTGCTGGAGTCCCTTCTGAAATTGCTTCTGCTTGGTCAGGTCCTGGCTTCGAAGCATGCCAAAACATTCAGGGGGAAATTGCGGAATCGCATCGAAGGCGAGGGGACTGCCTGAGCAGAGTGTATCGCCGATGGCAAAGAGGCCAGGGTTCACCAGCCCGACAACGTCGCCTGGGTAGGCCTCCTCAATCGTTTCTCGGTCACGGCCGAAGAGGCGGTGCGGTCGTGTCATTCTGATCTTGCGGTCTAGCCGTGCATGATGGACCATCATGTCCTTCTCAAAGCGGCCTGACACAATACGTAAAAATGCCATTCTATCGCGATGTTGTGGGTCCATGTTCGCCTGAATTTTGAATACAAAACCAGAGAATTTTTCGTCCGTCGGCTGCACCAATCCTTCCGCGGTCATACGTGGGCTCGGCGGAGGTGCGAGCCGAAGGAATCCGTTCAAAAATGGTTCGACGCCGAAGTTAGTGAGGGCGCTCCCGAAGAAGACCGGCGTCAGTTGGCCTGCGAGAAAGCGGTCACGATCGAATTTCGTGCCGGCGCCGGTCAAGAGGGCGATGTCTTCCTGCAATGGACCATAGGCCTCACCGAGCGTCTCAGCCAAGCTCCGGTGGGGAAAGGTCTCCACTCGCATGGGTGCCCGTTTCTGGTTATGGAGCGTCCGTTGGAAGAACAGCACTTGGGGGTCTTGCAGATCGTAGAGTCCCTGAAATCCTGACCCTTCCCCGATGGGCCAATTGAACGGAACCGCCGTCATGCCCAAGGTCTGTTCGATTTCTTCAAGGAGTTCAAATGGATAGCGTCCAGGCTGATCCATCTTATTAATGAAGGTCATGATCGGGATGTTGCGTTTGCGGCAGACGGCAAAGAGTTTCTTGGTCTGAGGCTCAATGCCCTTGGCGCTGTCAAGCACCATGACCGCGCTATCTACGGCCATGAGGGTGCGGTAGGTGTCTTCGCTGAAATCCTGGTGGCCCGGCGTATCGAGCAGATTCACTCGCACACCCTCATAATCGAACTGGAGCGCAGTGGAGGTAATTGAAATCCCACGCGCCTGCTCCAGTTCCATCCAGTCCGATTTCGATGCACGCTGATTGGACCGCGCATGCACCGCCCCGGCGAGGTGGACTGCGCCGGCGTAGAGCAGGAGCTTCTCAGTCAGCGTGGTTTTCCCCGCGTCCGGATGCGAAATAATGGCAAAGGTGCGTCGCCGCGCGACTTCTCGCGCTAACTCATCGGACAACGATTTCTCGATCGGCAAAGACATGGATGTTCCTTCATGTAGTCAAGGCACCAGATGGGGCGCTAGGGAATGTTTTAGCATCTGGCAGAGGAGAAAACTACGGGTGGTATGGTCGTCCTCCTGCTCGCGGAACGCGCGCAATGAATGGGATGGAGCCTGATTACCTTCTGTGCTCGCCCAAGGCGCGGCCTCCGAAGGCCCTCGCTCGGGTTAATGGCACGTCTCAACGTGCCAGTGGGTGGGCGGGTGAGAAAGTCGCGCGCAGTGGAAGATCAATCAGCCCCCATCCCTGAAGAAACAACGAGCAAGTTTGGAGGATCATCTGTGCCCTCGTTCGACGGCCGCACGTAGACCACATGAGTGCCCTTCCAAGAGAGGAAAAGCAAGCGAGCTTGGAAGGATGATTTATATCGTTCGATGCGCGCAGTGAGAAGGGCTGCTTGACCAACCTGCGGTTTACACCCCCCTGCCGCCTTCAACGAAACCTCAAGAAAACCCTCAACAACCCGCGTCACTACTGGCGAGGAACGGGGTCGCTCATCACCGGCGTTTCCCGCCCTTTACTTCGATCAACCTGTATTCTACCCCTGAATGTCCCGTAGCTAGCCACTACGCTTTTTCGCCGCCTGGCGTGCTCGCTGCGAGACTCAGCGGACGTACAATTCATTCAACTCTACTGATCACGTTTTTCTATCGCCTTCCGCTTGTTCTCTGGGAGTTTGTCGTACAGCTCTTGGATGTGCTTGGGGTTCGAGATAATCTGTTCCGCGATAATGTTCACGAGGCCAAAGAGTCTCATGGCCATGTCGCGGTTATCCCTCAAGTCGAGCGTCCCTGGATGGACGGCTTCATTTCCGATCACGCGGACCGCGTCCAGAGCTTGCTGGACCATCGGGGCAAGGCCTTTCTTCACCAAGTTCGCGATGTCGTCGTCGATCTTTTGCCCTTTCTCCCCGAGCACGACACATAACTTCTGAATGGCGAGACGAAGCAACGCTGCCGCGCCCCTCGGCGACTCGTTCACAATGCGTCCGGCTTCTTCATAGTCTCGGAGCACGTCAGGAGGGAGATCATGATTCGGAGGCGGTCCTGCCATCGCCGTCGGATGTATCAACCGATCGTGAACCCAGACTGCGTAATTCTTGCAGTTGTAACACTGACTTAGAAACAAGTTATTCACATCATCGTAAAGGTCAATGGGTTCATTTGCCCCGACGACAAAAATCAAGCCGCTGCGCATCTTCTCAATCCAATCGAGGTAGTCCGCCATCCATTCCGCGTCCATTTCCTTATACGCCCGAATTCTCTCTGCCAGCCCCGCATCAGGAATATGTGGAGTTCTTACCTTCTCATCAACACTTTTGGGGTGCAGTTTGAGCCAATGTTGAGTGGTGAATGCCCCACAATACGGGCAGTCAAATGCCGTCTCGGAGATAGATGGTGGAGTGATTTTTGCTGCCATTGGTAGGCTCATCCTCTGTTCTTAGGATCCTGAGAGGCCCCGATAATGCCCAGCACTGACGCCTATGCAGTTTGAGGAAGGCGAGTCTACTGGAAAACCGTGTGTTTCTTCAATGATTAACCCTTCTACCGGCTAACCCAGCCTGCCAGCTATAACCTCACCTGCAACCAATATCAGAACGCGAGACCTGCTTCGGTAGGCGCTGCTCGATGAATGCGCTGCCAACTTCTCACTGATTGGCGGTCAGCCGCAGCCGCTTGTTAGCCAGCGTCCCGATTCAATGCTTTGTTCGTTTGAGGTACTGCTCGATTGTCTCACCCGGGCGCCGGGGAGGGACGGAACTCTTCGATAAGTCATCTAGGCTCTTGCCTGTGAGCTGGTGTTGCGTGAGCGCGTCGCTGGGAAACGCAAGATAACGCTTCTGGATGATGCCTGCGTCGGCAACGAAGTCGGATGCTCGCTGCAAAGCGGCATGACCGCATCTCCAGTCTGGACAGGGACATCGGCTTTGAACTTGAAATCGCCAGCGCTCGTAAAGGGTGACATCCGGAAGGCACTTTGAAGGCCTTCGTCCCCAAAGTGCCTGGAGATGGTCTCCACAATCTCAGACAGTTCGACCTGACGATTAGACCAGGCATGGGCCGTAACCGTTTTCGGCAATCACCGTGAGTTGAGCTTGCCGGGAAGCAGACCGCTACATTCTCCTCCCACCACCATCGATCACTTGTAGATGCACCACCACGTAGCAGAGTACTGAAAAGACGAAACGTTAAGGGAACAGAGATCGCGAATCTTTTTTCGCCGCAGGGTCCACCGCTCTGGAGCGGAACAAGCTACGGTATCATGCAGCACAGGGTCAAACAGCAGCCACGGACTCAACATCGACACACACGTTTTCAACAAGCCGAGCGTCCGCTTGGGGTCGAGACCTTCCAATCGCTTCCGACGCTATCTGTCCGATCATGGTTACATTTCTACATGTCACGTCGCTCGCTGCCCTTGCTTGAAGGCCTTGGAAGGCCATGGTACAGTTCGTCGGCCTGCCCATCCTACGTGAGATACTGTTGTGACACCGTCGCAGTTGGGGGCTTCCATTTTCCTGGTCTCTCTTCTTCTCCTCCTCCCTGTGTCTGGTGGGTGGACGAAGGAGCTCCTTCCTCTCGAACCTGACCTTGCGACTAGAATCGACGAGCACTACGATCACGAAGCCCGACTCTTTCTTACGTTCTACTCTCTGCAGGGGAATGGCCAAGTCGACTATGTCACGGGCCGATTAGTCGAGGATTATTCCCAGAGCAGCTACGGGAATCCTGTCTATCGAACGGAGGCCTACCCGTTGTTCTACTGGTGGAACCACACCATGTATAACGATCCGGAGCAGGATGGGGTGAACGGCAACGAACGGGTCTACCAAGAACATGTCGAGTTTGATATTTCGCGCTACAAGCCCTGCACCTTTAATGGACAACCCTGCTGAGATTCGATGCGAGTGCGTCGGGTGGTTCTTTGAAGCCTCTTAGACCTGCTGCTCCTTCCCATCTCGATAGATCAAATTTCGAGAATCTCTGAGCCGCCCATCTTTTCCGATGATATGCTGCTCCCTCATGCGTACTAAAACGGCTCCATGAAAAAAGCCTCGTTCATTCAGATCCTTGCGAACCGACGAATCGCCATCATGTTGCCGCTGGGTTTTGCCTCGGGGTTGCCCTTGGCCCTTACATCCGGGACGCTGCAGGCCTGGCTGACGGTTGCAGGGCTCGACCTGAAGACCATCGGCATCTTTACGCTCGTCGGTCTCCCATACACCGTGAAATTCTTGTGGGCGCCATTGATGGATCGGTTGGTCCCCCCCTGGCTGGGACGACGACGCGGATGGATGTTGGTGACGCAGATGAGCGTTGCGCTCGGCTTGGCGGCTATGGCGGTGACTGGGCCGGGCCAGCGCCCAGAAATACTCGGGGCCTTGGCCCTCGTGGTGGCCTTCCTCTCTGCCTCACTCGACATTGTCTTTGATGCCTATCGGACTGATGTGCTCTTGCATTCGGAACGAGGCTTCGGTGCCGCGGTGTGGGTAAACGGCTATCGATGTGCGCTGTTGCTTGCGAGTGCCGGCGCCTTGCTGTTGGCCGAGCATATTGGATGGCAAAACACCTACTTGCTGCTAGCCGCGCTTATGGCGACAGGAGTCGTCACGGTCCTCGTCAGTCCAGAGCCGTCAGCACCAAGTGCCACACCGGCAAGTCTGGCCGAAGCGGTTGGAGGACCACTGAAAGAATTCTTTTCGCGCCCAGGGGTGCTCGGGCTTCTTGCCCTCATCGTCTTCTATAAATTTGGAGACGCCGTCGCGGCCTCGCTCCAAACGGCTTTTCTTATTGGAGGGATGGGCTTCTCCGTCAGCGATGTCGGCTACGTGAAGGGTCTTGGGATTGGCGCTACACTGATCGGCGCATTGGCCGGTGGCGTCGCCATGGTGAAGCTCGGAATGGTTCGCTCACTCCTGCTCTTTGGCCTCTTGCAAGCGGTTTCAAACTTGGGCTTCATGTGGCTCGCCTGGATGGGTAAGAGTTACGCGGCGCTCATGGTGTCGATTATTGTCGAGAACGTGACCGGCGGCATGGGTACGGTGGCGTTTGTCGCACTGATTATGTCGCTGTGCGACCATCGCTATACTGCCACTCAGTTTGCCATACTCTCATCGCTGGAGGCGCTAGGGCGAGTGTTCTCCGGTCGTCCGTCAGCTGAATTGGTTGAAATGGTCGGTTGGGCACAATTTTTCTTCTGGTCATTCGTGGTCGCGCTGCCAGGTATTTGGTTGGTGTGGGCTCTCCGAACGCAGTTGCATCGCGAAGCTGGTCGTGATGCACAAGCCGGAGCCGGCTCAGCCGATCTATGACGGCCGTATGCGTCGCTGGAGAAACAAGACGAATAGCATTAATGTCGGAAGGGGCGCCAGGATGAAGGGGACAAGCCACACCCAGAAATTCTTCCCACGCATGCGGGCTTGATCGATCATCCAGACAAATACCCACACGATCAAACCGAGATAGTTCAGGGTCATCCAGCCGGTTGTATACATCGTGAGGTCGCTCGTGTTGTCCGGCGCTCTATTGAGTAATATGATCCCTAACATGAGCACAAACAGCCCTATTAAGGCTCCGACAAGGCGTTTACTCCAGACAAACATGTTGACCCTCCAGATACAAGCAATGGGAGCAGCATGGTTACTGCCATAAACCTCACGGGCTAGGCTAGTCATCCGGCTGGCGTTTGTCAAAGGGGAGCTACGTGTCTCCGTCTCCATCGAAGTCATTGTGGCATCGGTACAGTCACAACGAAGGGTCTGATATGAGTCTTCTGCGTTTAAGCCTGGTTGTGGCAGTATTAGCTGTGAGTGTCGTGCTGGCACTGATGAATCCCACCACGGATCACTATCTGGCCTTCGTGCAAGCCGAACTCACCAAGGCTATGGATCGAATGGATCAGTCCACACCCGAACGGGAAGGGGCGATGGTCAGAAATATCTTTCGTCGGCATAGTGAGGAGCTGCTCAATAGCATGGTGCGCCCTCACACCATACGTCAAAATTGGGGTGTCTTCAGCCGATTTGAAACCAGGGTGTTGGGTACTCGAGTCGTGGTGATTGGCATCGGCAAACAATTCATTCCTGTTGAGGGAGTCGATGAAGCCATTCTGATCCTTGGCCGCCGGGTGTTTTAGTTTTTTATGCGTTGGTTGCCCGTGAATGGTAATTCGAGGTCTATTTTCGCTCGAAGTTCTGTGAATAAATCAGTCTAAATTCTCCGAAGTCTGTGTTTTCTCATCATTTGTGGTTATCCACAGGCTTTCCTCAATTTCCACAGCCATACCACTACATTTAGTATTGACAATTATTCTAGATCGCTATATATAGTTGCTCTATGATTAATTTATAAAAATACCCACCAAAAGTAGGGGATCAAAGGCACTTTGCCATATTGACCGAAAGTGAAGATAGACTGTTCCCGTGTAGAGTCACAATCAGTTCCATACCAATTATGCAGACTGGAGAGGGGAAATTATGAGAATAGAACGCCGATTTACACGTCGCGGACAAAGCCCCTATGAAAACCTGTCGTTCGTGAAACGTTCGTCGGAAATTCGCAATCCCGATGGATCGACCGTGTTTAAGTTGGAAAATATCGACATTCCCGAGCCCTGGTCCCAGCTCGCGACCGATATTCTCGCTCAGAAATATTTTCGGAAAGCCGGAGTGCCGCAGCGGGATGAGCAGGGGAATCCGATCGTCGGGCCTGACGGCAAGCCGCAGTTGGGAGGAGAAGGTGACTCCCGACAAGTGTTTGAACGGCTCGCCGGCTGTTGGACCTCCTGGGGGAAGAGCTTCGGTTACTTTAAGACTCCGGAAGATTCCGATGCCTTCCATGATGAGCTCTGTTATATGCTCGCACATCAGATGGCCGCGCCCAATTCTCCTCAGTGGTTTAACACGGGGCTCCATTATGCCTATGGGCTATCAGGGCCTGCGCAAGGGCATTTTTATGTCGATCCCAAGACCCGCGAAGTCGTCAAAGCCACCAATGCGTTTGAGCATCCGCAACCGCATGCCTGCTTCATCCAATCCGTTGATGACGACTTGGTCAGCGAGGGCGGCATCATGGATCTTTGGGTGCGGGAGGCGCGTTTGTTCAAATACGGGTCGGGGACCGGCACCAATTTTTCCAAGCTTCGTGGCGATGCCGAACCGTTGTCCGGGGGTGGACGCTCGTCCGGATTGATGTCGTTCCTCCGCATCGGCGATCGAGCGGCAGGCGCGATTAAGTCCGGTGGGACGACCAGACGGGCTGCCAAAATGGTCTGTCTCGATTTAGATCATCCGGACATTGAGGAATTTATCAATTGGAAGGTGGTGGAAGAGCAAAAAGTCGCCGCCATGGTGACTGGTTCGAAAATCTGCGCGCAACGCCTGAATGCTGTTCTCAAGGCCTGCCACGTCGTCGATAGTGCCGGTCAGATGAAAATGGAGATCGATCCCAAGCAGAATCCGATCCTCAAGGAAGCCTTGGCCGCCGCCCGGCGGGATGCGGTTCCAGAGGCCTATGTCCAACGGATGTTTTCCTATGCTGAGCAAGGGTTCACACATTTTATGTTTCATGAGTACGACACGAATTGGGACGGCAAGGCCTACCAAACGGTGTCCGGCCAGAACTCAAACAACAGCGTGCGTATTCCCAATGATTTTTTTGCGGTGCTCGAGGCGGACGGCGATTGGCAACTCACGCGACGGATCGACGGTAAAGTCTCCAAGACCATCAAGGCGCGGGACCTCTGGGATCAGATCGCTTGGGCCGCCTGGATTTGCGCAGACCCCGGCACGCAATACGACACCACCATCAATGAATGGCACACCTGTCCTGAGGATGGCCGTATCAATGCCTCCAATCCTTGTTCCGAGTACATGTTTCTCGACGATACGGCATGCAATTTGGCGTCGCTCAACCTTGCCAGATTCTTTTCGACCGACGCCCAATTTGAGCTGGAAAATTTCCGCCACGCCGTGCACCTTTGGACGATCGTGCTGGAGATCAGCGTGCTCATGGCCTCGTTTCCCAGCCGTTCCATTGCCGAGAAGAGCTTTGAGTTCCGAACGCTGGGACTTGGCTATGCCAACCTAGGCACGGTGCTGATGCGGCAGGGCATTCCCTACGACTCTCCCAAAGCCCTGGCCATCTGTGGTGCGCTGACCTCCATCATGACCGGCGAATCCTACAGCACCTCGGCGGAAATGGCCGCAGAGCTCGGTCCTTTCCCAGGCTATGCCAAAAACCGCGAGGCCATGTTGCGCGTCATCCGGAATCACCGACGTGCTTCGTACAATGCCGCTCCGAAAGAATATGAAGGTTTGACGATGACACCGATAGGGATCCAGCCGGAGCATTGCCCTCC
>JBDTPK010000018.1:0-15757 GCA_039932735.1 Nitrospirota bacterium | reverse complement strand
GAAGGTCCCTTCTCCCTCTCCCTGTGCATCAGACCCGAATAGGTCTTGTTCCCCTTCTCCGCTTTCTCCAAGCACAGAAACCGATAGAGATTGGCCCAGCGACGCGGTCCCTTGAGTCCCCTGCTCTGGGGCCATCGTCAGGAGCTGAGCGACAGGCGATGGCCGGTCTGAAGACTGAACGCCCCCGTTCACAGGCAGGGCAGGAAGAAGATTCCTCTCCCCTTGGTTCTCCATAACAGGAGAGGGTCCCTGATCGGAAATCAAGGAACCAGGTGGCAGTGTGGAAAGAGTCAGGTTGCCGGCCGGTTGTTCGAGGGAGAGAGGAGCAAGATCGGCTGCAGTGCCACGACCATTCCGAATTGATTGCACATCCAGGGATTCAGAACTTTCTTGTATCGCAGGGGTCTCGCTCGACTGATCAAGAGCGATGACCGGCTGCAGCATTGAATCGATGGAAGAGTCCATGGTCCTGGGCTCTGGGGGAATAGCCTGCAGAAGCTCATGTCCCAGGGTGCTCTCGTCATGAGATGCGTCCGCACCCTGGTCCTGCAAGCTGAGAGGAATCGATTCAATGCTCTGTGCGGTATATCCCGTCAGAGACAGTACGGTCTCAAGCATGTCGACTACAGGAGAAACCGCCTGATGATGGTCCTGTACTTGGGAAAACGCCTCGACCGCGATACCGCTCAACGTCGCTCCCGTTGCCTGGTCGCCTGCCTCTGTTGGCGGGGCTGGTTCAACCGGATCGACAGTGTCGGAGAGGGGGCGGCGCTGCTCGTCATATGTGTTCTGTGCCGCGTCTTTGAGGACGGCAGAAAAAGCTCTATTTGGAGTCGGTTGCTGAAACCCACCTATCTCCCTCGACACGCTCGAACTCGGTGGAGCGGCGGAACGGCCTGTTGGGGGAATGAGAAGTCCAATATCCATAATGACGACCAATTTTATCTATCTGTACACAGAAGATCTGAGTGCTGGATCTCAGCATGTTCAAGCTCTATGCCATCTCAAGAAACACTGGATACTGTCATTCGGCGTGGAGTTAGTACAGGAATCGAGAGTTGAAGAGCAGAAACAGGGAAAAAGGTGCAGGGTGCGTAGGCAAAAGTTTCCGTATGGGCGGGACTCACGTTCTCGTGAAGGGGGAAGATATCTGACGATCTGAACGAACGACGTTTCACCCGCAAGCGCGGCGGATCGTCAATCGTGGCAGAAGCCTTCGTGAATGAAGAGGACTAAGGACCGGTGAGAAACGCTTCCGTCAATCTAACCGCACGATCGACTTTTACCTGTGCCAGAATAGCCCCAGCCGACTTAGCCTTAAGGGAACGGAGAATTTCCAACGCTTTCCGATTTGCCATTCGTTCGATTCGTGCAGCGGCCTCCTCTGCAGGCATACTTTCATACATCTTTGCCAGCTGCCCTAGCTGTTGCGTCCGTAAGTCGACTGGTTGTTCGCTTTGTGAGGATTGTTGACTCACGGCGTCTTTCGCCTGCTCCAGGCGACGCTGTTCTACCGCCTCTACCTTGCTCAAGATCTGCTCGACTTCGACTTTGAGCAGCGCTAAGTGCCCCTCTGCCATCCGAACCGCGTTCTCGCGATGCTCCAAATCCAGCTTGCGCTGCTGGAACATGGCGATCATTTCCTCTGGCACAGTGAGCGCCGGCCCTTGGGCTGATTCAACTGCCGTCGTGGGTGTCGCCGATACCGAGCCAGGACTCAGCTGAGAAGAAACCGGTCCCAGCCCCTGCTCAGCCGAGGCCTGAACGCCTTGAACCAACGTCCAGGACAGCGCGATGATCACACTAATCCCGACGCCCATAGTCCACATCCGCCCTCCCCATCCAGCAGGAGCATACAGGCGCCATCTCGCACGACGCGGTGAGCTGGTGCGACAATCATGACGCTGCTGAGCTGAATATCTGTGCCTAAATGCTGATGTCATCACATCACACTCGTACGACGTGCCGCCTCATCCATTTCCATTTGATCAGCTCTGTCTTGCACAAGAAGGCGTTGTTGCTGCATGCGTTCGGCCAGCCGATCGAGTGTGCGGCGATCTTGCATGGCTTCGCGCAATTCATCCTGTTTCTGATTCCCTGTTACACGAAGTTGCCCTTCCATCTGCTTCGCTGCCGCCAGCTTCGACGTCTCAGCGGCACACTGAGACTGCCACACCAGGAATTCTTCCAACGCCACTCCTCCGCCGGCCTTGGCCAGATACGCCTCAGTCGTGAGTCTCATCTGGGCATCCAGCAGATGAGTGCGCGCTTCTGAATCCTGGATCTCCTGACGCAGACGAAAAAGGTCCATCCGCACAACCTCTTCCAACTGTGTCCGATAGCGTCGCAACACATCGAGTTTCATGCTGTCGCCTTCACCAGCGCGAGTAAGTCTTGGATCGAGTCGCCGATTGAAATGGATTGCTCGATATCCTGACGAAGAAAGGCATTGATCCTATCTTGAGCCGCCACAGCCTTGTCGAGATCGCGATTGGTGCCCGCTTTATAGGCGCCAAGCAGGATGAGATCCTCAGATTGTTGGTACCGTGCCTGGAGTTCGATCATAGACCGGACCGCCGTATAGTGGTCCCGCCCTACAATATCTTTCATCACCCGACTGGTGCTGTTCAAGAGATCGATCGCGGGGAAATGGTTGCGGGCGGCCAACTGCCTCGACAGCACGATGTGGCCGTCCAAGATCGACCGGACTGTTTCTGCAATAGGATCGGACAGTTCGTCACTTTCCATAAGCACCGTGTAGAGTCCCGTAATCGTGCCGGAACCGGGGCCGGTCCCGACTCGTTCCAAGAGCTTGGGCAACATCGTAAAGACAGAAGGGGTATACCCTTTCGTGGTCGGCGGCTCCCCAATGGCGAGTCCGACTTCGCGTTGGCTATGGGCGAGACGGGTGAGTGAATCCATCATCAGGAGAACCTGGCTGCCGCAGTCGCGGAAGTACTCTGCGATCGCCGTCGCAATAAACGCGGCTCGTAATCGCACCAATGGTGGCTGGTCCGATGTCGCGACGATCACCACCGAGCGGCTCAGCGCCTCAGGGGTTAAGTCGCGCTCCAGAAATTCGTTGACTTCCCGTCCCCGTTCGCCGATGAAGGCGATGACATTCACGTCGGCCTTCGTGTAGCGGCTGATCATCCCGAGCAACACGCTCTTCCCGACGCCGGAACTGGCAAAGATACCGACCTTCTGACCGCGGCCGCAAGTCAGGCAGGCGTTGATGGCTCGAATACCAAGATCAAGCGGCTCCGCGATGCGTGTTCTCTTCAGAGGATTGATCGGAGCGGCATGCAACGGGTATCGGTGTTCGGTCATGAGAGGACCGCGCCCATCTAATGGTTCTCCAAGTCCATTGAGTACACGGCCGAGCAGTTGCGGGCCGACTGGAACCGAGGCGCAGTGCCCTTTCATGAGCAACCGGCTGCCGGGTCCGATCCCTCGCATCTCACCGAGCGGCATCAGCAACACGCGATCACCGCGAAACCCAACCACTTCCGCCGGCACAATTCCCTCTCCATCCTCGCGCGTGATGTCGCACAGTTCCCCGACCGATGTCATCGGACCATAGCCTTCGATGACAATCCCAACGGCCTGTGCCACACGGCCTGAGACCACCAGTGGGTCTGTTTGTTCAATCAGCTCGATGAGATTCACGCCGGCCTCGCTGTTGTAAGGCCTCTCCGAGCCGCAGCAACTGCTGGTCCAGCGAGGCATCAACCAGTCGATTCGTGGATTGAACCACACAACTTCCCCGAGAGAGAGACAAATCACCTTCGACATGCAACATAAAATCCGGAGAGCGATCTCGGCACAGCTCCGCGCGAGCCGCCTCAAGGACGGGGACATCGGCCGGATGCGTTCGTACGGTCACGACCCCTACCTCTCGAAACGTCGTCAAGGCCGACTTCAGCAATGCGATCACGGTATCCTGACGTTCCATAATCGTGTCGTGCAGGATGCGTGTCGCCAGGCTGAAGGCCAGCGCCGTTACGTCATCTTCGACAGTCTGATGCAGCGACGCTCGCGTGTCATCGAAGCGCCGAACTGCGTTGGCCAAGAGCATCTGCTCTTGTCGCCTGGCTGCCGCCACTTCTGCGCCGGCTCTTCGTTCGCCCTCCGCAATGCCTTGATCGTAGTCCGAGGGACCCTGATCACCGACAAATAGATCACCGGTACTGAAATCGGTCAGTGCAAGAGAACGGCAGCGCACACCGGAGGCACGAATCACCGCCTGTTTGAGGACCGTATTCTCCGAACGAAGGCGATACAGCTCGAGAAGCCGATTCACGGTCAGCAGCAGCATGTCGTTTTCGAACGGCTTCATCAGAAACTCTGCCGCTCCTGCCTTCATCGCCTGGACCGCGAGATCCACCGTGCCAAATGCAGTCATCACCAGTCCCATCATACGGTGATCAAGCTCACACGCCTGCTGAAGCAGCGCGATGCCGTCTTGGTCCGGCAATTTAACATCGGTGATCAGGAGCGATGCCGGGGACTCTTGCAATGCCGCAAGGGCTTCCCGTGCGGATCCAACCGCGCGTACACGATGCCCCGCCGATTGCAACAGCTTCACCAGGAGTTCCCGGACCCCCTCCTCATCGTCGACGACCAAGATCGAAGTCTCTCGTTGACCGTTGCGACTGACGTATGGCGGGGCCAGCGTCGACTGTCCGTTCGAGGACCGTTCCATTTACAGCATCGCCTCCTCTCCACCCGCTCCGGCGATGACGATGCGCCCTTCCTCTTCAAGTTTCCTGCAGACTTTGAGGATATTCTGTTGCGCCTTCTCGACATCTGCCACCTTCACCGGTCCCCTCGCCTCCATATCGTCCTTTAGCATCTCCGCCGCTCGACTTGACATATTTTTCAGGAACTTGTCCTTCGTTTCAGGACTCGCTCCACGCAACGCCACAGGAAGATCTTCTTTACTGACCTCTTTCATGAGCTCTTGCATACCACGGGAATCAAGCTTAATCAGGTCGTCGAAGACAAACATCAACGCTCGAATCGTATCGGCCAATTTCTGATCGCGTTCAGCAATTTTCGACATGATGCCTCCCTCCGTCGCTTTATCGAGGGTGGCAAGAATATCGGCGATCGCTTCAGCGCCTCCAACGCTTGTGGCACGAAGGCGGGTAGTCGCAACAAGTGAACTCTGCAACGCGTCGCTGAGTTCCTCGAGCACATTCGGCTGCAAATCCTCCATCGTGGCGAGGCGCAAGGCCACATCCGCTCGAAGAGTTTCAGGTAGGGCGACCATGACGACGCCGGCCTGATCCGGATCCATGTGCGCAAGAATCACGGAGATCGTCTGAGGATGCTCGGTCTTGATCAATTGTGACACGGCTTTGGCGTCGACCCACTTCATCGCGTCGAGCCCCGGATATACCTTGGTGGTCATGGATTCCAGCATACTATTGGCTTTATCAGGACCGAGTGCCTTAGACAGAATGGTTTTAATATACTCTTTTCCGTGAAACGTCACGTCCCCGCTTGCACTTGCCTTCTCAAATTCGTCGATGACGATCGATTCCTCTTCCCTGGTGATATTCGCCGTCGCATTCATGGAGGCCCCCAGCCGGCGGATCTCCTTGGGGTCAAGGCTCCTCATCACTAACGCAGCGGCGTCCTCCCCAATGGCTTTCAGGAGAATGGCTGCCTTTTGCTCGCCGCTGAGTTGCGTGGCCATCGCTACAGGCCCCTCACGAACTGGTCTTCAACCATTGCTTGACGACCAATGCTGCGGAATCAGGATTGCCCCGAGCCATGTCGACGATCTGTGAGCGTGACTTTCCCGCCAATGACGCTTCGACCTGACTCACTGAAGCAGGAAGCGGCGGCGTGGTACCATCAGCCGATGACCCGGTCGTGCCCAACATTGCCATCAGAGGGCGCACAACCAGGAAGAGGATCAGGAGAAAGAGTCCTCCCCCAACTCCATAACGAAGATAGGGAATGAAGGAATTGGCCGGCTCTGCCGCGGCTTCAACGCCCTGCGCGGGTGGCTCTTCAGTCGCGATATCGAATTGCACATTGGTCACTTGGACTTGATCATGCCGTTCTGCCGAATAGCCCATGGCTTTTTTGACGATCTCTTCGATACGTTTCATGTCTTCTTCAGGCCGTGCCACATACTTCTTGGTCGTATCGCTTGGGGCCTTTCCTGCTTCAGCCGGCGATGCTCCTTGGTAGATGCCGTCCACCAAAACCGCCACAGAAAGTTGTTTGATGCTGCCGCTGGATTCCACGACTCGGGAGACGGTCCGGCTGATTTCGTAATTTACGGTTTCGTTCTTGGTCTGATTGGAGTTCGAACTCGTTTGAGCCGGCTCTTGGCCTCCCCCATCAGGAACAGGGACATTCGACTGGACGCCCGGCACGCCACCGGATACACCGTTGACCCCGTTGGCCTTTTCCTGGCCCCGCTGTTCACTCCGCACGACTTGACTGTTCGGATCGTATTTCTCTTCAGTCGTTTCTATTTTTCGGAAGTCGAGAATGCTGGACACCCGCACCACGGCTTTATTCGCTCCGACGATTCGTTCCAACATTGTTTGGATGCGTGTCTCTATATCCTTTTCAACCGTTCGCTGGTATTCCAGCTGCGAGCCGGTGAGCCCTGCGGCGTCGTCGCTTCCGGCTGCCGATGAAAGGAGCCGTCCATGTCCATCCACCACGGTGACATCCTTCACATGAAGGCCCTCAACGCTGCTCGACACAAGATGGACGATCCCATTCACTTGTGTCTTGGCGAGGGCTTGTCCGTTCCGCAACGACACGACGATCGAGGCACGCGCCCGATTTTCATCAGTGGAGAACAATCGCCGTTCCGGGGTGGCGAGGTGGACGCGGGCTCGCTCAATCTCCGGCATTTGCGCAATGGTCCGTGCCAATTCCCCTTGCAGCGCGCGGCGATAATTGAGCTTCTGGACGAAGTCGGACATCCCAATCGACGATCGATCAAAGATTTCAAAACCCACTCCACCCCCGCGGGGAAGCCCCTGGGTGGCCAACTGCAATCGCAACTCATGGACTTGTGCACTGGGAACAAGGACGGTGGTCCCACCGCCGGTCGTCTCATAGGGCACCTTCGTCTCTTTCAGCTTATCCACAATCCCTGACGCATCCTCGGGATTGAGGTTGGTAAACAGCACCTGCATGTCGGGCTGTTGCGTCCATAGGACGACAGCGATGAGAACGGCAATAGATCCCGCAAGCGCGATTAGAATGATCATGCGTTGATTGATGGAAAACTTAGATAGCATGGATAACCCTACTCCTCGCTAGCGGCGTTCTCGCGTCGCGTTCAAAACATCTAAAGGTCAGGCGTGAAAGGTGAACCATAGGACTGCCGAATGTGCTTCTTCCGGAACCTTGTACGATTAACGATTCCTGTCCTAGATCTGCATCCTCTGGATTTCTTCGTAGGCCGACACCAGCTTGTTCCTGATTTGCATCATCAGTTGGAAGGATACATCGGCTTCTTGGAGCGCGACCATCGTCTGATGGATGTTCTGGGTCTGGCCCGTCATCAGTGCCTCGGTCGCCTGGCCCGCTTCCAATTGAATGTCATTGGCCTTACTGATCGCTTGCTGCAGCGTATTCATAAATCCGCCCGAGGGAGCACCCCCGGCTGCATGAGACGACGCGGCGGTCTTGTCTATAAACGATGGTGTAGGAAACGTGATCGCTTTGATCTGATCCACGACTACCTCCCGATCTCCAGCGCCTTATTCCACATAGCGCGGGTGGCGTTAATCGCTTGCACGTTTGCCTCGTATGAGCGGGATGCCCCGATCATGTTTACCATTTCTTCCATGACGTTGATGTTCGGCATCTTGACGAACCCTTTCTTGTCGGCGTCCGGATGGCGCGGATCGTAGATCACATGCCCCGGCCTTGTATCTTCCTGCACGCGAAGGACCTTAACGCCATCGAGCGCGTGCGCGCCCGGCCCTGTCGATATCTGCCGAAACGTTCGTTGAAACGGACTGGCGACGGGGGTGGATTGAAACACCACATCCCGACGCTTGTAGGGCCCGCCTCCTGGCGTGTGTGTGGACTGTGCGTTCGCCAGATTGCTGGAGATCACATTGAGCCGTTGACGTTGCGAATCTAAGGCGGACACGGACACCGCCATGCTGTCGGTCATTTCCATACATACCCTCCTTCATTGGCAAACGGTGAAATGCTAGCGGCAAGGGCCGGAGAATCCTGAAATTCCAGCCTCAGGCCTCGCACTCGTACCTGATTCTCATCGCCCCTCGCGGATTGCCCCCATCAGTTGCCGAAAACGGATCGCCATGATCGACGCCGCACTGTTATATTGCATGGCGTTGTCTGACATTTTTGCCATCTCTAACTCAATGTTCACCGAATTGGCATCCAAGGGAAGGTCCCCAGCAGGCGTATCGCTGAGTTTCCCAACGACCTGCCCAAACCCTTCTCCGCGAGGACCGATATGCTGGTCGTGAGTCACCGCGAGGGTGACCGGCCCCTGTCCTCTCTTAGCGGCCTGCAGCGAGTCAAGGAAATTGAGATCGGTCGCGCGATAGCCTGGTGTTTCTTCATTCGCAATATTTGAAGCAATCACCCGCTGTCTGGCTTGTCGCAAATCCAGCGTTCGATGGACCATTTGCATGGTGCGATCAAAAATCGTCATACGGCTTCTCCTCTGGTTTCTCGTCTGCAGACAGGTGCAATCGTGATGCCATTGCCGGTATTCGAAGAGACGCGGCTACGCGAGAGACTGCCGACGGCCTTGCGCGACCACATCTGCCGACCGGCAAAATGTGCCGGCTGTTTTCTACCCACCCCATGGCCAATTGCCGGATTATGCAGAGATTTGACAACTTGTCCCTCGATACTCTCGAAGCTTGTTCCGCAAAGTGCGAATACTGATACCGAGTTCTTTCGCTGCATGAGTACGATTCTCACTCACTCGCGCCAGGGTTTGAAAAATCAGTTCGCGCTCCATTTCCCACAATGAACCGTTTCCAGAAGGCTGTGGCACGGATTGGATTGGAGCAGGTGACGCCGGCTGTCCGCCGGATTCCTGCAACAAGTGGCCTGGGAGGATCGGCTCGTTCCCGGCTAAGAGCACCGCACGCTCCATGACGTTCTCCAGTTCGCGCACGTTCCCTTTCCATCGTTTGTCCTGGAGTATCGCATAGGCCTCGGCCGACACCGCCGGTTGCGGAAGCCCATTACGAGCCGCGGAGACCGCCACGAAATGCCTCACGAGCAACGGAATGTCGGCGGGCCGCTCCCGCAAGGGCGGTACGGTGATGGGGAACACATTCAACCGGTAATACAAGTCCTCACGAAACCGTCCCTGCTCCACTTCGTGGTAAAGCGATCGATTTGTCGTCGCGATGATCCGAATATTCACGGATACGGGCTCCCGACCACCGACTCGATCCACTTCCCGCTCCTGAATCACACGGAGCAACTTGGCCTGCAAGCCCATGCTCATTTCGCTGATTTCATCCAGCAGCAACGTGCCGGTATGCGCCATCTCAAACTTGCCGATTTTCTTCATGATGGCGCCGGTAAATGCTCCGCGCTCATGGCCGAACAGTTCGCTCTCCAAAAGTCCGTCAGGTAATGCCGCACAATTGACAGCAATAAACGGACGGTGCGCGCGGGGGCTTCTGTTATGGATAAAGCGGGCCAGGAGTTCTTTCCCCGTGCCGCTTTCTCCATTAATAAGGATCGTCGCTTGGCTCGCAGCGACTCCCTCGACGGTACTAAGCAGACGAGCCATGCCCGGGTCTTGAGTCAGGATAGACCGTTGGTCGATCGGCGCAGGCGGCGACGCCGAGGTGTCAGCGCCACGCGCTTTCAGATTGGCGATCACTCGCTCGAACAAATCGGTGGAGAACGGCTTCAGAATGTAATCGCTTGCCCCGTATTTCATGGCCTCAACAGCGGTCTCCACCGTTCCATAGGCAGTCATGAGAACCATCAATGTGTGCGGCGAGCGGCGCTTGATCTCCTTGATCAGCTCGAGACCTCCAAGACGCGGCATCTTCAGATCGGTCACCACCAGCCAGGGTTTGTACCGGCTGACCCGTTCGACGGCGTCGGCGCCATCCATCGCGCCCTGCACGTCATAGCCCAAACGACGGACGGACTCCATTAAGGCGGTCCGCATGGATGGATCATCATCGACGATCAAAACTCGCTCAGCTTGAGCAGGAATATCGGTCGCATGGTCTGTTGTATCCTGTTCGCTCATGCTGAGGTCTCCTCTTCAACGAAATGGCGCTCGTCGATCATGGCAGGGACGCCGGTCCCGTCTCCACGATCGGACGATGTTGACGTCTCGATGCGATCCGCCTCCTGGTGATGTGGGAGCACGATCGTAAATGTCGTACCGCGTCCTTCAACGCTCTCCACGTCGATCCGGCCCCGATGCGCTTCGATAATCGCATGGACAATGGCCAATCCTAACCCGGTACCTTCGTCCCTTGTGGTGAAAAATGGATCGAATATCCTCGAACGCTGGGTCGCTGCAATGCCCACGCCGGTATCCGAGACCGCGAGACGAAGTAACGGCTCTCCGGGAGCCTGTTCCTCTGTGAGGCTCGCCGACAGCGTCAGCGTTCCACTGCCGGGCATGGCGTGGATGCTGTTCAGAATCAAGTTCAGGAGCACTTGCTTCATTTGCCCCGCATCACACCAGATCCGAGAAGCCAAAGGATTGACCTCCAGACGAATGTCGATTCTGGTGTTTGCCACAGCATGGGCGGCCAGTGTCAACGCATCGAGCATGATCGCTTCGGTCCCATGCCACTCCCCATGGGAGCAATCGGGCTTGGTATAGAGCAGAAGATTGGTCAATAGCCGATCCATCATGTGGACAGACGATGAAATATGCTCGGCGTATCCTTGCAGTGCCGGGGCGCAATGTAAGTCACGGCGCAGCATCGACGCAAACAGTTCGATACTGCCGAGGGGATTCCGAATTTCGTGGGCGATCCGCCCGACCATCTCACCCATGGCCGCCAGGCGATTGCGGCGCTGCAGCCGATCCTCCAGTTCTCGTACCGCCGTGACATCCTGAATCAATGCGATGCTTCCGGCATGGCGCCCCTCGCTGGTCTGCAAAGCACGTTGGGAGAGTGTGACGGCTGCACCCTGTCGTGTCGTCAAGGGATAGACATCGCCGTCCAGCTGCGCCTTCTTGAGGCAATCGGCGAAGGAGTTTCCGATAATCTGTTCCTGCGTCAGCCCAAGGAATTGCTCGCCGGCTTGATTACAACGTGTGACCGTTCCTGATGTATCCATGACCAGCAAACCCGTCGAGAGGGACTCCACAATCGCCGTCAAGTGCTCCCGCAACTCTTCATTGGCACACAGATTCCGCCCAAGCGCCTCGTTGCGCTCGGCAAGTTCCATATCGAGCTGCTCCAACCGGGACGTCAACGTCTGATAGGACTGTTGCAACGTCGCCGCCGCGTCGTCGAAGCTCTGAAAGGCTTCGTGCAACAAATCGCTATCTATGTTCTTCGAGACAGAGTGTACATTCATCACATTACTTTCCTTCCTTCACCATGGCTGCTTGGAGCCCTATCTGCATCGCTCCCACAGCCCGATGGAGCAGTGGATCGTCAAACTCTGTGTCCGCTTGCATGTCCGTCGACCTGGCCTCTGTAAGAACCTTGGCTCCAGAGTTCAGCAGGATCTGCACCCGTGCCCATTCGGCCTCTGTAGGACCAGATCCGGCCTTCAATACCTGACGGTAGAGACCCATGGCACGTTCAGATTTATTCAGTGTCAAGAGCAGATCGGCGTACAGCAGAAGATCCTGTGACGCATGGAGCGCGTTGTGTCGCAATGCATCTTCGAATGCCGCGGCGGCCTCCTCTCGCTTCTGGTCTTCTGCCAGCGTCCGCGCAAGGGTCACGTAAATCCAACCTTGTGATGCATCAGGCGGATGTACCCGCATCCAGTGCCGCAGGACCCTGATGGCGCTCTTCTGGTCTCCCTGCTTCAGCATGGCCGTCGTCAATAGCCGTGAGACCAGCGTTGACCGTGCGCTCTTCGGATACTGAAAACGGAACCGTTCGAATACATTCCTGGCAGCCGCAGGATCGAACTGGTCCAAGTAACTTTCGCCCAAGCCGATGAGCGCCGTTTCGTGGAACGGAACCGCCTTCCGATTGCGTACCAATGTTTGATAGAGGTGTACTGCTTCGGGTGAGAAGCCCAGCCGGCGATGCGTGTCGGCCACCTCCAATAATGTCTGCGTCCCTATGTAATGTTGCTCTGGAGCCTGTCCGTGGCTATGAAATAGCGTGAGCACCTGGACATCGTTCTTGCTTTTAAGTGCCGCTTCCAACTGGGGTTTCAAGATAGCGGTCAGATGGATTCCCGCAGCCGGTGGCCAGGGATCATGGGGAATGACGCCGGTCCGCCGAGTGGCGTCTTGATAAACCTGGACGGCTCGTGACGGGTCACCGCGCAATTCATAATGCTCCGCTAAATGAACAAGCGCCTCGCTGCCGAGAATGTCGTCTTGGTGTTCGAGGATAATGGCCTTATAGATCGCCTCGCCTTCGGATGAATCCAGATAGGAGATGCCAGCCCCTCGCATCATGCCTTCCACTTTTTTGCGCAAAAAATCCTCTCCTGCCGACGCCGCCATTTCCTGTTCCTTCCGTGACAGGCGCATGCGAGCAACGACCGCTGCCGCTGTATCCGGATACTGCGTCTGAGCAGCAGTGTAAAACATCTCGGCCAGTGTTCGCAGACCGAGCAGACTGTGACTGTCCCCCAGGCGGACCAATGCCATACCAGCATGCCGGTGCGAAGGAAAGAGGTTGTACAGGAGCAGATCGATATCGCACGCTCTTTTCAGTTCCTGAACTTCAACAAGTGCAACGGCATACTGCTGTAACGCATCAGGATTCTGTTTGAGGAGATTCGCCCATCGCCGATACAGGAGGTCGTACAGCGGTATCGTGTCTCGCTTGCGTCTCTGGGCATAGAGCGCGTTCGCCTGATCGAACGTCGCTCGCACGACAAGACGATCGTCAATGGCGCGTTCTCGAACTGTATTGAAGGCCCGCTCCGCTTCTGTCCATCGGCCCAACTCTCCAAGTACACCCCCCAACGCAAGCAGAGATCGGTCAGCATCGTGACGTGGCAGGTCGTGGGATAGCGCATATTCATAGGCGACAATCGCGTCCTGGAACCATCCCATTTCGGCATACAGGTCACCGACACGCCAGAGCGCCCGGAACGCATTGGAATTGTTCGGGTACGAGCCAATGATGCTGCGATATTGCGTCAGGGCCTCTCTCCGTCCATGGTCGGTCGGGTCCTCGAGCAGGGTGAGTTCGGCTAAGAAAGCTTTCATTGGCGGGATCAACTCACTGGCGGAATCGAGTGCGGTGAGCGCGGCAAAGCCTTTGCGGGCGTCAGCATACTGCCCACGGGTGAGTGCCTTCACGGCTGCTTGGAATTGTAAAGCCCCCGGCCCTTCCACGGTTCGCTCATAGCTGGGCCCATCATCAGGCAACGCGATCCGTGATGAAGGAATCCTCAAACTCGCCTGAGGGGACAACGACTGAGTGGATGATGGCATTGCCTGCGAGTCTCGCGGCTCAGCCGCGGATGCGACATGAAGTACGAAGCCCTGCACAAGCACACATAGGATAAATCGAATAGCTGTAGATGATGTGCTCATTCTCATAACACATACTGAATTCAGCAATTTCCGTGCCCTTTTGTATTGCGTGAATAAATCCTTGTAGTACAGGTAACTTGCAGCCAGACGTACGGTGCTTCGTCGAAACTTGTCAAATATTCGACGCATCATCCATGCATTCGTCAATCGATTGACAGCGAGAGCATCGAGAGGACCTCAGAATTCGACGTGACGGGGTCAACACGCTCTCCAGTGAGATTCACTAGAGCAGCAGATCTATCAGGCGAGTGTCATATGAGCAGCTTGCGGAACAACCAGTTTGGAACCGGAGTTCATCCATCTCTGGGAGGAGTGATCCCGGAATCTGTTGATCGATAGATCTGAGTTTGTCGAAAACTCATCAGATCGACAGATAGTGAGATATCTTCCGCTTCAAGCGTCAAGGGCATGGACGATAGCGAATGTCTTCAGCATCCTGCTAGAAGGCGGGACAGGCTTGAGCCTTCGCGGCAAAACCTTTTCGTTTCATCTTCTCAACGAGAGTCGTTCGGTTCACATGGAGCAGCTGAGCTGCCTTGCTTGTAATCCCGTTGGCTTGTCGAAGCGCGCCAACGATCAAACGGTTCTCGAACTGTTCGAGTTCTCGTGACAGGTTGATCCCTTGACCATTGAGGCTGGTGAAGTGCGACGCAGCCTGTTCCGCGGTCACTGAACGGCGCTGGATGCGCTCGGGAAGATCAGACACTTCGATAGTCCCAGATCGGCTCAATACTGCCAGGCGCTCCATCATGTTCTCCAATTCCCGAATATTTCCAGGCCAGTGATGTTCCATCAGACGGGCCATCGCGTCCGGAGAACAGCCTGTTGTGGCAGCGTGCTTGCCGCGATTCAATCTCTCTAAAAAATGACTCACTAATAGTGGGATATCGCTTCGTCGTTCTCTCAGCGGTGGAACGGTAACAGGGATGACATTCAGGCGATAGTACAGATCTTCCCGGAAACGCTTCTGCTGCACGGCCAGCTCTAGGTCCTGATTGGTAGCCGCGACGACCCGGACATCCACGTTGATCGTTTTCGTCCCTCCCACCCGTTCGAACGACCGCTCTTGCAGCACCCGAAGAAGCTTCACTTGTAACCCGAGGCTCAATTCACCGATTTCGTCGAGAAAAATCGTCCCGCCATGCGCCAGCTCGAAGCGGCCGATTCGCGTATGCGTTGCGCCGGTAAAGGCCCCCTTCTCGTGTCCAAACAATTCAGACTCGAGCAAATTCTCTGGAATGGCGCCACAATTGACCGAGATGAGTGGACGCTCTTTGGGCTCACGGTTAAAATGCAGCATCCGCGCGACCAACTCCTTGCCGGTCCCGCTCTCTCCTTGAATCAAGACGGTACTATTGCAGTCCGCGACCTTCGCGACAAATTCAAGCACGCGCCGGATCGGCTCACTCGTGCCGACGAACTGCTCCAATCGATACTGCTCACGGACGGCCTTCCGCGACGATTGTACGCTGTTGCGGCGGCGATGCGCCTCAAAGGCTTTGTTGATCAAACTGATGACGTCGTCGTTCCCGAATGGTTTTGTCAGAAAATCCAATGCGCCGGCCTGCATAGCTTTGACGGCATACTCGATGGAACCATGGCCGCTCATCATAATTCCTATTATCTTGGAGTCGATCTGACGAATACGCTCCAGGACCGCCAAGCCATCGATATCTGGCAGCTTCAAATCCGTCAATACCACGTGAATGGGAATCTCCTGGGCCATGCGAATGGCCTCCTGCCCACCTGCGACGACCGTCACCTGATGGCCTTCTTGAGACAAGACTCTCCGCAGCAGATCTTGCACACCTTCATCGTCCTCGACTACAAGTATCGAACCCATGCTCATTCTATATTCCTCATCAAAAGTGACGACACTTGAATGCGCCATACAACAAGCGCAGAAAATGGGCGCGGCGGGATCGGCACGACCCAGCCGTATCACCTTCCTCCGTCATGAGGTACACCCAGCGCATCGATACTAAGCGTATAGGAAACTGTCTAATCTGAAAGTGCCAAATGGCTCTAATCGTAATGGTATTTTAG
>JBDTPK010000017.1:0-15908 GCA_039932735.1 Nitrospirota bacterium | reverse complement strand
TTGGGCCACTCCAACACCCGCGCCGTCTGCTCGAAAATGTTCACCGATACCTCAGACAAAAATTTCATACGATGAGAGCCTGTCCGACATGGTCTTCGTGGCGAGGCGAAGAAGGGCCGGGTAGATGCGCGGACGAGAATAATGTAGCTGCATGGCCATCATTCCCCCAGTAGCCCGGTCACTGTCGGACAGACTCCTAAAATCCACAAACTCTAATTAACCACGCGACAGAGATGCAAGGCACCGCCCTGAGAATCTCATGCATAACGCCGCCAGCATCCGGCTCAGATGGCAGTGAAACGTCTGCGATCAGAGGCGGGATTACCGCCATGGTATGGCTTGACAAGGTCCAGGGGCGCCGATATTATCGGCCTCATTCTAGCCGGTGGATTCACCGGCTCATTTTCTCTTGAAGGACCAATCATCATGGCTATTCGGATCGGTATCAACGGATTTGGACGGATCGGACGGAACGTCCTACGGGCATCACTCGGTGACCCCGACCTCCACTTTGTCGCAATTAATGATCTCACAGATGCGAAGACGCTTGCCTATCTCTTGAAATACGACTCGGTGCACGGGACATTACAGGGGAACGTCGAGGCCAAAGACGACCAGATCCTCATCGAGGGCAAGCCCATTAAGGTGCTCGCGGTGAAGGACCCTAAAGACCTTCCCTGGAAGGATCTGGATGTCGACATCGTCATCGAATCGACCGGGCGTTTCACCGACCGTGAAGGCGCGGGGAAGCACCTCTCTGCCGGAGCCAAGCACGTCATTATTTCGGCGCCGGCGAAGGACCCGGATGTCACCATTGTCCTGGGTGTCAACGACGCAACCTACAACCCGAAAACACACCACATTATCTCCAACGCCTCCTGCACGACTAATTGTCTGGCTCCCGTGGCAAAAGTGCTGTTGGATAATTTCGGCATCAAGCATGGCCTCATGACCACCATCCATTCCTACACCAACGACCAGCAGTTGCTCGATCTGCCCCACAAAGACTTGCGGCGCGGACGCGCGGCAGGCATGTCGATGATCCCGACCAGCACCGGCGCGGCAAAGGCATTGCACTTGGTGCTGCCACAGCTCAAGGGAAAGATCGACGGCCTCGCCATCCGCGTCCCTACACCGAATGTCTCCCTGGTGGATCTGACCGTCGAAACCGAAAAGGATTGTGACGTCGCCTCCGTCAACGCCGCCTTCAGAAAAGCGGCGAACGGCCCGATGAAAAATATTCTCTGCTACTCTGAAGACCCGATCGTGTCGATCGACCAAAAGGGCGACTCTCATTCGGCCACATTCGATGCCCCGCTCACAATGGCCATCGACAAACGGCTCGTCAAGGTGACGGCCTGGTACGACAACGAATGGGGGTATTCATGCCGGGTCCGAGACTTGATCAAGGTCATCGCGGCAAGAGCAACAAGACGGTGAACACCGCGGGGCAGTCAATACCTGCCTCAGTTCGATTCTCTGTCACGCTGATTCCCATTTCAGGAACGACCGATTTGACGGAGCCGCAATGAGACTGCGCAAACAAACGATCGACGACGTGGTGCTGCGCGACAAGCGCGTCATCATCCGAGCCGACTTCAACGTCCCGTTGGACGATTCGCACCAAATCACCGACGACACTCGCATTCGCTCGACCCTACCGACCATCAATCGCGCTGTCGACGACGGCGCCAAGGTGATCCTCTGTTCGCACCTCGGTCGACCGAACGGAAAATTCGACCCCGCGTACAGTCTGGCCCCGGTAGCAAAACGCCTGGGACGGCTCATGGGCAAAGAGATTTTGTTTGCACCGGACTGCATCGGCCCGGTGGTGGAAGCGCTGGTTGCCAAGATGAAGACCGGCGACGTTTTGCTCCTTGAAAACCTCCGATTCCATCAGGGTGAAGAAAAGAACGACGATGCCTTCTCCAAGGCGCTGGCGTCCTTGGGCGACGTCTATATCAACGATGCGTTCGGCGCGGCACACCGAGCCCATGCCTCCACGGTCGGCATCACCAAATACATTCCGGCTTCGGCAGCCGGCTTCCTCCTCAAGAAAGAAATCGAATATCTGGAAGGAGCGGTCGAAAACCCCGTTCGGCCCTTTGTCGCCGTGCTCGGTGGGGCGAAAGTATCGGGAAAGATCGGCGTCATCGAAAATTTGGGCAAGCGCGTCGACAAAGTCATTATCGGCGGCGGCATGGCCTTTACCTTCATAAAGGCGAAGGGGATGGAGATCGGCAACTCCCTCGTCGAAAACGACATGCTGGACTTTGCCAGAGGCATTGAGGAGAATGCCCTTTCCCGTGGCGTGAAATTCTACCTGCCGGTTGATTGTGTCGTCGCGGCCAGCCGCGAGCTTGGAGCGGAATCGAAGATCGTTCCGGTCCAGGAGATTCCAAAAGGGTGGTACGCCCTCGACATCGGCCCGGCTTCCGTCAAACTCTTCAACGAAGTCGTCCAGAACGCGAAGACCATTCTGTGGAACGGACCGATGGGTGTCTTTGAAATCGATGCCTACGCGCGCGGGACGCTCGCCATGGCTCATACGGTTGCCAATGCCTACGCGCTCACGATCGTCGGCGGCGGCGAAACAGCCATGGCCGTGCATCGAGCCGGCGAATCGGACAATATGTCGTTCATCTCGACCGGGGGCGGCGCTGCGCTGGAATTGCTGGAAGGCAAACAACTCCCGGGCTTGACCGCCCTCCCGGATCGAGTCGCGTAGTCGCCTCGTCACGTGAGTGCATCCCCTCTACAACCTTCGAGTATCGAGACACCTGTGCGCAGACCCCTTATCGTCGGCAACTGGAAGATGAACAAGACCGCCTCTGAGGCTGCGGCCTTCATTCGCGACTTCTGCGAACGAGTGCCTGTATCGCCTCACGCCGAGGTGGTCCTTGCACCGCCCTTTACAGCCCTCGAATCGGTCCGCAACGCCTTAGGCCCCTCATCCTGGATCGGCCTCAGCGCACAGAACGTACATTGGGAGCCGCTCGGGGCATTCACCGGAGAAGTGTCCGCTCCGATGTTGCGCGATCTCGGCTGCCGTTATGTAATCGTCGGCCACTCTGAACGTCGCACGCTCTTCGGTGAACGAGATGAACATATTCGGAAGAAAGTCCAGGCGGCGCTGAGGCACGGGCTGTCTCCGATCCTGTGCGTAGGGGAATCGCTGGCAGCCCGCGAGGCAGGCCAAACAGAATCGGTCGTCACCGCTCAACTCAGCGACAGCCTGGCAGGATTAACCGCACAAGATCTCGCGACCGTCATTATCGCCTACGAACCAGTCTGGGCCATCGGCACAGGACGAGCCGCCACGACGGAGCAGGCCGTGATCGTACATCGCTCGATCCGGCGATTCGTTGAGACCGGATGGAATAGTGCCATCGCATCGGCCACGAGAATCCTTTACGGTGGAAGCGTCACGCCCAAGAACGTCGAGTCGCTCCTCGCCTCCGACACGATCGACGGAGCGCTAGTCGGCGGGGCTTGCCTCACTCCAGACTCGTTTGCTACACTTATTCGCCTTGCTCAGATACCGCGCGCCTAACTGATCGGAGTTCCATGTATATTTTCCTCATGGTCATTCACGTCATGGTCTGTTTCCTCATGGTCGGGGCGATCCTCTTGCAATCAGGGAAGGGTGCTGAAATCGGCGCGTCATTCGGAGGTTCCAGCCAGACCGTCTTCGGTAGCCGCGGTCCCGCCAATTTCCTGAGCAAATTCACGGTCGTCGTTGCGGCCATCTTCATGCTGACTTCGTTCAGTCTGGCCATCCTCGCCAAAGAACGGACGTTTTCATCCACGGTCATCGATCTCAAAAAGAAAGAGACATCTCAGCCCGCCTCCGAAACCTCTCCCTCTACGCCTGTCACCCCAGCCGCTGAGAGTGAGGCACCGCCAAGCGACTCTTCCTCCAGCAAGCCCTAGCGAGCTGTTGAACCAGTCAGCCGGCGTGGCTCGTGGTTTATCTGGGCTCTCTGCTGTATCCAGATAGTCTGGTTCAACTACGTACACGAGACAGACGACACAGGGCAGCGCAACCAATCTGTTCTCACGAGTGTCAAGAATGCCTGCGAGGAGCGGGAGGGTATGCGGGGAGGAACCTATTCAGCCTCTTCCTAAATGCGGGTGAGCCAGGCCTCGTGGGAAGGGTCATCCCCACGCACGATTGAAAAGAAGGTCTTCTGCAGAGATTGTGTAATCGGACCTGGGGTACCTGTTCCAATACGGCGGTTGTCGATCTCCCGAACCGGCGTCAGCTCGGCGGCGGTTCCGGTCACGAACACTTCATCGGCGATATACATGTCATCGCGAGTGAACCGCTCCTCCACCACGGAGATTCGCTTCTCCCGCGCCAGATCGATGACGGAACTTCTGGTAATGCCGTCCAGGATCGAGGTGAGGGGGATAGTCTTGATCTGCCCTCTCCGCACAATGAAGATGTTTTCCCCAGTCCCCTCGGACACATATCCCTCGGTATCGAGCAAAATGGCTTCATCATACCCGTCTGCTTTTGCTTCCCGCTTCGCGAGAATGGAATTCACGTAGTAGCCGGAAATCTTGCCTCTTGTCATCGAAACATTCACGTGATGGCGCGTGTACGACGACACACGAGCCCGCATCCCATTCGCAAGCGCATCATCCCCGAGGTAGGTACCCCAGGTCCAAGCTGCGATGGCCAACTTAATTGGGTTGTCGCCGGGATAGACCCCCATTGCTCCATGTCCGATATAGACGAGCGGGCGGATATAGCAGGCCTCTAACTTATTCACCCTGACTGTCTCCACAATGGCCGCTGCGACCTGCTTCTTGTCGAAGGGCATCTGCAGCATGCCGATATGGGCCGAATCGAATAGCCGATCGACATGTTCCTGCAAGCGAAAAATTGCGGAACCGGACGTTCCCTTGTAACAGCGAATCCCCTCGAACACAGCCAGTCCATAATGGAGCGAATGGGTCATCACGTGGATCTGCGCATCCGCCCAGTTGACGAACGACCCATCCATCCAAATTTTTCCTTGCGGCTCAAGCATAGGCAACGCAGGCGAGCGCGTGAATCATGGAACGATGACATCGGAATATAGCAGCGGGCTTGAAGAAGCGTCAAGCAAACGGGTGTGGCGTGGCCCATAGGCGAGTATGAGCAAGAAGGCGGCGCTCAGGCAGGCGACTGGGGAACACGAATCTGTTGGATCAATGCATCAGTAATGTGTTTCTTTGCTAGCGGACTGAGGCGAACAAAGTCCAGGCCGAAATCATTTCCATCTACCCACCGAACCGTAGCCTGTTCAATGTCTATCATCGGGCCATCATCCGAAAGCGTCAGGCGCAACGCGAATTCGAAACCTGGTTCAACCTCATGTTCACCTTGAACACGCATACCGGATTGAGACAGATTGGTGACGATACCTTTTCCCACGCATTTCCCGCCGAGATAATAGAGCACACGCTGGATCGGTATGCGACGATAGGGACGAACCACAAATCCAGTGCCTTTCGGCCTGGAGGGACGAGGCTTTGGTGCATTGGCCATCATGATCTCCGACTCTTGAAGATGATCAATAATGAAAGCATAGCACGCGCCCATCACTTTATCTTGACAGGCTTCAAATCCCTATGGTAAAAAATCATCTTCTGTAATGGAGATAGGGGTTTATGTACGCAATCATTGAGACGGGCGGCAAGCAGTATCGGGTCGAAACAGGGTCCTTGGTCCAAGTGGAGTCCCTCCCCGGCGAGGTCGGAGGGACGATCGAAATCAGCCAGGTTCGGCTGGTCCACGGCGACAGGGGTATAGAGGTCGGACAACCGTTGGTCAAAGGGGCTACCGTCAAAGCCGAGATTATCAACCAGGGGCGAACCCGCTCCATCACCATCTTCAAGAAACAACGGCGCAAGAACTATCGGCGCACCAATGGCCATCGCCAAGGTTTTACCAAGTTACGCATCACCGGTATCGAAACGGTCTAACGAGGATCAGCCATGGCAACAAATAAAGGCGGCGGATCGACTAGAAACGGGCGCGATAGTAATCCGCAATATCTTGGGGTCAAGGCTTACGGTGGAGAGACCGTGAAAGCCGGGTCGATTTTGATCCGTCAACGAGGGACAAAGTTCTTTCCCGGTTTCAACGTGGGTCTCGGCAAAGACCACACCCTCTTCGCCCGCATCACAGGGGTCGTGAAGTTCGAACGCGGTCGCGGACGGCAGAAGGTCAGTGTCTACTCCGCGCCTTCGATTTCCTAGCACATTCTTTTTCTCACTTCTTCGTCACACTGTCGCGACCGCGAGGACTCCCAGCCTAAGTAGGGTGCAAGGGGATGTTCTTCGCCTATCATACCCATACAGCCCTCACCCATGAAGCGGTGCTCCGATGTTTGTCGATGAAGTCCGTATCCGTATCACAGCCGGCCGAGGCGGCGACGGCTCATGCAGTTTTCGGCGCGAAAAGTTCGTCCCCCGTGGCGGACCTGACGGCGGAGACGGCGGGCACGGAGGCCATGTGGTGTTTGAAGCATCGCCTCGCATGACCACACTCCTCGACCTCCGATACCAAAAACACTACGAAGCAGAAGTCGGTCGCCAGGGTGGCGCCGCCAATTGCTCAGGGCGAACTGGAGAGGATGTGGTCGTGGCCCTTCCGGTCGGCACCGTCATCTTTGACGATCAGACCAATGAAGCGTTAGCCGACCTGGTCACTCCGGGGCAACGGTTTGTGGGAGCACGTGGAGGTCGAGGTGGACGGGGGAATAGCCATTTCGCCACGCCGACCAACCGTACGCCCACGGAGTTTGAAACCGGCACGGAAGGCGAAGCGCGGTCGCTGAGACTTGAGCTGAAACTGTTGGCCGATGTCGGGCTCGTGGGTTTTCCTAACGCTGGAAAGTCGACGCTCATCGCCGCAATTTCAGCCGCACGCCCGAAGATCGCCGATTATCCCTTCACCACACTGACGCCGAATCTGGCGATTGTTCGCTGGGGAGAAACAGGAAGTTTTGCCGTCGCAGATATTCCCGGAATCATCGAAGGCGCACACGAAGGAAAGGGGCTTGGATTCCAATTTCTTCGGCATATCGAACGTACGTCGTTTTTGCTGCACATGGTCGATGTCTCAGAATGGGCTGCTGAGGAGCCGGTTAAGACCTTCGAGATCATGCGGCGGGAGTTAGCCGCCTACGATGAGCCGATCACCACACGCCCCTTCGCGGTGATCGCCACGAAAATCGATGTAGCTGGAGATAGAGCCCGCCTACGAGAGTTGCAGAAGTATTGCAAACGCCATCGCTATACGTGCCTCTCGATCTCTGCCGCCACAAGAGAAGGGTTGACGGAACTTGTCAACTATGTGGGGCAGCAGGTTGCGCAACTTCGAGCCACACCATGCGCGATCAGCTCCTAACGCGGGCCACCCGCATCGTCATCAAAATCGGGAGCAGTCTCGTCGCGTCACGAGAGACCGGCCTACGCCCCGAACGGATCGATCGGCTCGCGGATGAAATCGCAGCCATCCGGTCAGGCGGGCGTGAAATTCTGATCGTTTCCTCCGGCGCAATTGTCTCCGGCATTAAGAAGTTAGGTCTGACGGAATACCCCAAAAGTCTCCCCGTGAAACAGGCAGCGGCGGCGGTCGGTCAGAGCCGGCTCATGTGGGCCTATGAGAAATCCTTTGAGCGGCTCAATGTCAAGGTGGCGCAAATCCTACTCACACACCACGACCTCGCCGATCGGCGTCGGTTTCTCAATGCGCGCCACACCCTCAGTGCGCTGATCGGGTTCGGCGTCATCCCCATCATCAATGAAAACGATACAGTCGCCGTGGATGAAATCCGCGTGGGTGACAATGACACACTGGCTGCTGAGGTGGCCCATCTGGTCGACGCAGAGCTCCTGATCATCTTGTCCGATATCGACGGCTTGTTTACAGAAGACCCACGCAAGAACCCTGCAGCCACGCTGATTCCGTTGATCCCAGACATAACCGAAGAAATTGAGCAGCGGGCCGGCGTATCCAGCTCGTTTGAAGGTACCGGAGGCATGGCCACAAAAGTCCGGGCTGCCAAGAACGTCAGTGAGTATGGCGTGGCGACCTTGATCTTAAACGGGCAAGAAGCCGGACTCCTTCCAAAGGTATTTGCCGGCAGCCCTGGCGGCAGCCTCTTCCTCGCAAAGGAACGTCGCTTCACGAGCCGCAAACATTGGATCGCCTTCACCCTCAGGCCCCGAGGGACCATGACGCTCGACCCCGGAGCGGTCGAGGCGCTGGCCCGACGAGGCAAGAGCTTGTTGGCCTCAGGCATTCTGGACGTCAGCGGGTCGTTCGATACGGGAGATGCCGTCAGTTGTCTCGACCAAGATGGCAAAGAGTTCGCCAAAGGACTGGTGAACTTCTCCTCAGACACCTTGGCGCGGATCAAAGGGCTCAAAACGATCGAGATCCAGCAGCGACTCGGCCCACAGGAATACGAGGAAGTCATCCATCGGGACAATCTCGTCATCCTCTAGCAAGCTGCTGAAAGCGCCCACCAGCGGAGGGAGATGGCCCACTAAGTCCCCTGTGCTCGTGCAACACGGTGTCTCAGAAAGATGCGAAGGAGGCAGATCGTTCTTCTGGCTAGCAGAGCCCCTACGATAAATCGGTGGTCGCTCGATGCGCGCAGTAAAGGACAGTCTGTCGGCTCCCCTTGCGCAAAAAGTGGATAAAACCGGAAGACCCTCGCCTGGGCGTATGGCACGTCTCGGCGTGCCAGGGGGGGGACTCATCTGGGCCATCTTAGGAAACGTATACGAGCAAACGTGGAAGAATCATCTTAGAATTCTCGTTCCGGCCATGCTTAGGATAAGGCACGCCCCCGGGCAAAGAGATTGTCTCGCCAGGCTCAGGTTGGGAAGGTGAAACGTTTGGCCTTTTTGGACAACCGGCGAAAGTGTCTTCCTGTTGGCCGACAGACGAACGCTCGAGGGTTCGCCCGTAGATGGCCTTCCTTCACCTGCTAGGCATGAATACTGTGAGCTATGTGTTGTGTCATGATGTCACCAGATTCTGAATTTCCGC
This sequence comes from Nitrospirota bacterium, assembly GCA_039932735.1. GTDB lineage: Bacteria > Nitrospirota > Nitrospiria > Nitrospirales > Nitrospiraceae > Palsa-1315. The sequence goes on along the minus strand of JBDTPK010000017.1, from coordinate 6,850 downwards.
CCTCAGCACCTAGCACTCAGCACTCTGGCACCCTTCGTCTCGGCCTCCTCGGCGGCAGTTTCAACCCCGTGCACAATGGCCACCTGGCCATTGCGCGCCAGACGCGCGACGCCCTTGGACTCGACAAAATCCTCTTCATTCCCACCAGTCACCCTCCTCATAAACCGACCGGCAGTCTCGCGCCAGCTCAAGACCGCTACGAAATGGTCCGCCTGGCCATCGCCTCAGACCCCTCTCTCGCTATTTCTGATGTGGAAATCCGCCGGCCTGGCAAGTCCTACTCCATCGACACCATTCGCCTGCTGCAGCAAGAGTATGGCGCGCAGACCCAGCTCTTGTTCTTGATCGGGCTCGATGCCTTCCTGGACTTTCCATCCTGGCGTGACCCCCTGACACTGCTGAAACTCTGTTCGTTCATCGTCCTCTCTCGACCAGGCCTGTCGTTTCGTTCCCTCTCAACCGTCGCGCTGCTCCCGCCAATTCCCTATCCCTCGCTGACGGACCTCGATGCGGGACGGATTTCACGAATCGAGGCGCCACTCGAGACGCAACGCCTGATCTGTCTTAAACTACCACCCTGCTCGGTCTCCGCATCGGACATTCGTGCCCGAATCCGCCAAGGACTCCCAGCGGCAAATCTGTTGCCGCCCTTAGTGGAATCTTATATACTTCAGCATCATCTCTACCAAGAGGACCGTAATCGCACAAACAGCTAGGTCCACAGCCCTCGCCATTGCCCGTGCCATGCTCGATAAAAAGGCCACCGACGTGCTCATCCTCCAGGTAGCGCCGTTGACCTCCGTTGCAGACTACCTGGTCATAGGCTCTGCGGATTCGGATCGCCAAGCGAGTGCCATTGGCGATCATGTCGACGGGATACTCTCTCGCTCTGGCTCCAAACCGCTGGGCGTCGAAGGCATGCGGTCCTCCCAATGGGTTCTGATGGACTTTGGCGATGTCATCGCCCATATTTTCAGGCAGGATGTCCGGACACATTACAAACTCGAACGGTTGTGGGCCGACGCAAAGCGCATCGCCATCCCAGGCGAACCACCGGCCACACCACCGGCCATCATCCCACAGCCCGTGAAACGGAAAAAGGCGCCGACGAAAACAAAGGCCTAGTTCGATGCTCCGACTGCTCACCACCATCTTCCTCGTCAGCACCGGAATATTCCTCTACAGCTATTTCCGCGAACTGAACCCTGGGACCGTTGCAGTCCGGACCAGTTCATCCATCCAATTCGAACTGAGTCCGGTCACACTCGTCGTGTTTTCCATGGGAGTCGGCGCAGTGCTCGTGGCCTTGGCCGTCGGCATGCGGCAAACCGCCCACGCCATCGGCAACTGGCGCAGCACGCGACTATTACGGCGCAAAGAAAAAATCGATGCCCTCCATCGTGAAGGCACCCATGCCATCATGTCGAAACGCACCGTCGAAGCAATCGGTCTGTTTGAACGAGCGCTGGCCATGGACCCAAATCGTGTCGATTCGCTACTCTGGCTTGGTAATATTTACCGCGGGGAACATAACTTCGTTGAGGCGATCCGCCTTCATCAACGAGCCAATCGCGTCGATGAGCGCAACATCGAAATTTTGCTGGAGCTGGCTAACGACTTGGAGAGCGCCAAGCGCTATGAGGAAGCCTTGCAGAGCTTGGAGAAAATGCTCAAGATCGAACCAGATAACCTGACCGCGCTCATCCGTAAACGCGATCTCTTGATCAGGCTCGAAAAATGGAGTGAGGCGCTCGAAATCCAGCATCGGCTCCTGAAGACCAAGCTCCCTGAGGCTGAGCGACTGGCTGAGGCCCAGCTCCTCACCGGCTGCACGTACGAAGTCGGACGCCAACTGCTGGAACGAGGTCACCCCGATAAAGCACGGCGTTACTTCCGCGGCGCCATTAAGAAAGACCGGACGTTCTTGCCGGCCTACGTCGGCATCGGCGAAATCTTGATCCGGGAAGGCAAGACCAAGCAGGCTGTAGAAATTCTCAAGAAGGTCTACGCCAAGACCCGTAGCAACATCATCCTCCACCGTCTAGAAGAGCTCTTTCTCGACCAGGGCGAACCTAGCGAAATTATCCATATCTATCAGGAGGCCCTCCGGCAAGACCCGAACAACCCTGCCCTGCAGTTCTATTTGGGCAAACTCTACTACCGTCTAGAAATGGTCGACGAAGCCTTCGAGATCCTGTCAATTGTCGAAGGGGTACAGGATCAATTGGCCGATTACCATAAGATCATGGCCAATCTTTATTTGCGCAAGCAGCAGATGGAAGAAGCCGTTTCCGAACTCAAGAAAGCCCTCAATTTCAAGAAACGGGTCGTCGTCCCCTATGTCTGCACAGCCTGCCGGCACGAATCGACCGAATGGTCTGGGCGCTGCCGCTGCTGTGGGATCTGGAATACCTTAGTCGCCTTGCCCTTGCCGAATACCGGTCACGCGGTCCCCGATAAAGACAGCGGCCTCCTCCCAGTCTCGGCAGTTCCCTACCAAGGCATTGCTTCTCCCTTCGAAACCGTGTAGGTTTTCGACCAGTCTAGACGCGCATAGCCATCCACATCGCAATCAATTCAACCGCATGAAATGATGGAGTATCCCATGGTCGACTATCAGGAGTTCGGTGCCAAAGCCTTGCGCGACGAGAGGCTGACCAGAAGCGAATGCCAGGCCGTGCTCGATACGCCGGATGAGCAGTTGCTAGGGCTCCTCCAAGCTGCCTTTACCGTCCGATCCCGCTATTTCGGCACGACCGTCCGCCTCCAGATGTTGCAGAACGCCAAGAGTGGCGCCTGCCTGGAAGACTGTCACTATTGTTCCCAATCCGCGATCTCCACCGCCCCCATTGAGCGCTACAACCTCGTGTCCCAACAACAGATGATTGACGGCGCCAGACAGGCGGCGGCATCGAAGGCCCAACGCTATTGCATCGTTATCAGCGGTCGAAGTCCGTTGGATCGTGAAATCGACGACATCGCAGGAGCGGTCCGGGCGATCAAGCAGGAGATTCCGATTCAGATTTGCTGCTCACTAGGCCTCATGAACGAACAACAGGCCAAGCGTCTGAAAGCGGCGGGCGTCGATCGGGTCAACCACAACTTGAATACGAGCGAAGCCTTCCACGCTTCTATCTGTACCACGCACACCTTCCAAGATCGGCTCAGCACCATCCGGAACGCGCGCGCAGCAGGATTGGAAATCTGTTCCGGCGGGATCGTGGGCATGGGCGAGAAAGACGAAGATCTCATCGACCTAGCCATGGCCCTTATCGACGTGAAACCGGACTCGATACCCTTAAACACGCTCCACCCAGCGACAGGCACGCCGCTGGAAAACTGTGACAACCTCACTCCTCAACGATGCTTAAAAGTGCTCTGCCTCTTCCGATTTCTCCACCCACGGACCGAACTCCGCGTGGCCGGTGGACGCGAACACAATCTGCGCAGTCTCCAGCCGTTGGCACTCTATCCAGCCGACTCCATCTTCGTGAACGGTTATCTCACGACACCAGGCCAGCCGGCCTCAGAAGTCTGGGGGATGATCGAGGATCTTGGATTTAAAATCGAAGTGGACTCCCAGCAGCCAGTGGCAGGCTGACGGGATCGAGCGTGAGCACCCGAACCGTTCGACCTCCCCGCTGCATTATCATTGCCGGGCCAAATGGTGCCGGTAAGACCACCTTCGCCAGGGAATTCCTTCTTCGCGAGACCGGCGTGATTCATTTCGTCAATGCCGATCTCATCGCGGGCGGGCTTTCACCCCTTCGACCTGAACTGGCCGCACGGCAAGCAGGCAGGCTTGTCCTGATGGAGCTCACACGGTTGGCAAAAACTCGGGAGGATTTTGCGTTTGAACGCACGTTGAGTGGGCGAACTTATCTACGACTTCTGAGCAGGATGGAAGGCAGACGGGTATTGGATCGAAATCGTATTTCTATTTCTACCGTCCGTTCAGCTTGCGCTTCACCGGATTGCACCCCGTGTACGGCAAGGGGGACATGATGTTCCGCGCGCCGATGTGCTCAGACGCTTTGATCGCAGTTGGCACAATTTTCATGAGCTCTATCGCCCGCTGGCCGATACCTGGTCAGTCTACGACAATTCAGGGGACTCGCCACGCTTACGGAAGAGAAACCTATGAAAAAGAAAAGCCCGATGGAGAGCCAACAGTTTTCCCAAGCTGTTGGCCGTGCACTCCGGAGAGCCGCCAAGGTCGCTCGCAAAACCGCCAGGATGTATGGCACGCCCATTTATGTGTGGGAAAACGGCAAAGTCGTGGCGAAGAAACCGTGATCCGGCCGATTCCATCTGCGTAAACGGCTACCTCACGACACCAGGCCAGCCAGCCCCAGAAGTCTAGGGGATGATCGAGGATCTTGGATTTAAAATCGAAGTGGACTCCCAAACGGCTGCTGAAAAATCTCCTCAGCTTCGTTCTCAGTCACCCGAACCCCTCACCGTACAGCACTAAGTACGACTTGGAGTCCTCGCATCCCTGCGACCTTGCTGGGCGAATTTTTTGAGCAGCCTGCATGGTTCTCTTCTGTTGTTGCAGATGTCGAATCAGTGACGTAGTCTCGTGCATTCAGAGGCATTCCACCGCCTGTTAGTCTTTCAAGACACAGAGACCCTGCCCCTAGAGAACCCCTTCGTAGGCAAGTCCAACGCTACGTAGATGGGAGAAACCGCTTGCTATGTGCGAAAAACACAGGGTGCTGCCCCGCGGTTCGATGGCCATCCGCAAAGACTGATACGAAAAGAGAGACAAGCCAGCCAACCGCCCTCACTGCAAGACCAGCTATAATCGCTCTTCGTCGAGTTCGATGATATCGGCCCAGGCAGAGACAGGAGGGAGGGAACTCACCGGCACCGCACGTTTCGTCGCCACGTCTTGCAATCGTCCCTGAAACCGCTGGCGAGCAGCATCGTCTTTGGGACCGGAGGACAGAAGCCCCTGACTCCATTGCCCAATCTCTTGATCGGACGGCTTTCGACTATTGGCCATCACCCAGACAAGCAATTCTTCATCCGTTCCGCCGATCAACACCTGCTCCTCAAAGGCCTTCGGATCAATCTGCAGAAAATCGACCAGGTACTTATCGAAACCCACAGTGATGTAGTTGTAGTCCTGAATCTGACCTGAATGCCGGAGACGAATCTTATCGATAAACCGCCCCAAGTGAGCAATGCCACCGAGAAGGGCTTTGGGACTTCGGGGATAAGTTTGCTGAGTCATTAAAGTTTCTCCAGAATTGTGCTTCCCTAAAACATACAGATGAGGACGAGAAAAGTCTAGAAGGCTGCGGACAGCTCGGCTTATACGCAAAACACCGTTAGAAAGTGATCATGTGTAACTGATGCTCAATTAATGCAGGGTGCTCAAAAAGTCCGTCCAGCAAGGCCGCAGCGAGCGAAGAGGCGAAGGAGGTATGGACCGCACTTCGTGGGGCCGTTCGCCAGTGCAATAGATCTTAGCGAACGGAAAAGCCCCTTCAATGATTCCGATCACCGAACAGCTCTCGTTGAGCCTCTGAGCGATGCGAGAGCGATGCTGGCGGTCTTTTTCACATCCTGTGAGGAGGGACCACGAGCGCTGACCTGCCGCCGCTGCTCCCTACCTCCCAGAACGACCCTTCCGTGCTCGGTCGGGTTACAGCCTTCTGAACTTCCTTTAGCTGCGATCATTCGACCGCAGTACTTCAGTCAGGTCCAGCTTTCCCTTCGCATATGATCCATGAGGGCTCTACCGCAACTGCGGACACGGCACTACGACAAGCCAGCATGCTCACAATCTACATACTGGCAGGCGGGCTCGCCCCTCCCGACCTCGACGTACTGAGTCGAGTACGCCTCGGCCTCTCGGCGCTCCACAAGCCCGTCTCGCTTAGCGCCTCCACAGTTTCGCGACAAGCCCCCGCGAATCATACGCGCTGGCCTCATCTCAACGGTTCCCCGTTCTTCCGATGAGGTCGGCGGCAGCATGCCAGTGCTCGGAGCAATCAACGGTTCGTGGAACCCGTTTCTTTGCTTGGAACCTATTCTTTGCCAGGTACAGTCTTACCGTACACATTTGAGGGCATAACGCGAAGGCTGAGCCGCATCTTCAACGCCGGCCTCAAGCCGTTGGTTAGGCGACGAGTCAGGCGGCCAATTTCACGGCGACTGAGACACCTGCCTTTGCGCACAGGCCCACGAGGTAGTCCAGAGACAGCTTGTCAACCTTGTTGCGCGCGATCTCGGAGATGCGGGGCTGGACCACGCCAAGGCGCTTGGCGGCTTCCACCTGGGTAATTGCCTCGCGGTCAATCCATTGACGTAGCGCTTCGGCCAACTCGCAACGCAAGAGCATCACAGCGGCCTCATGCGGTGGGAAGCCGAGATCAAGGAACACATTGTTCGCGCCCTTCACTTGCCGTGTTTGTTTTTTTTCCATGACTGCTCTCCAGTTAGCCTGTAACGCTGCACTGCCAGCTCAATGTCCGCACGAGACGTCTTACGGGTCTTCTTCTGAAAAGCGTGCAAGACATAAACCGCTTTCTCGAACTTGGCCATGTACACGACGCGGAACGCACCGGCGTCATCTCGTATCCGTATCTCGTAGGCGCCAGATCCAACGGCCGGAAGCGGCTTGAAGTTTGCTGGTTCACGCCCGACTTGCACCATGAATAACTCGTATCCAGCTTGTCGACGCGCCAACTCAGGAAAGGCCGCTAAGTCACGACGAGCTGTGCCGAGAAAGCGGATCGGCTTCATTGAAATAAATTATACGATTATTCGTATGTACCTGCAAGTGTCAGCCTCTTCCAATATGAAATGAGTCTGAAGCCGGGTCGTATTTCCAACGAGA
>JBDTPK010000016.1:0-16231 GCA_039932735.1 Nitrospirota bacterium | reverse complement strand
TTTTGCCTGAAAAATGCACTTTCAGTGAAGTTATACGCGCACACTTTGACGGTCTTATCAGTACCTTTGGTTGGCACTCAGATGCTGGCCAGGCGGCGATCTTGCTCAGGAGATTGTTTCTCTAAGCGCGGACGGTCTTGCATTCAGGGAGCCGGACCAGCTCGACGGTGTCGCCGACCCGGATCTCTCCCGTCCGGATCACATAACAATTCAAGGCGAGCGTGCCGCCGAATTTCCGCACGATGTCTGTGAGCACCTGACGGTCTTGTTTGAGACTGTCGGGATCGAACGTTGTCATAATACAGCGGCTGCGCAGGTCCTGCACTCCGATGATAACATCTCCGATGTGCAGGCACTGCCCAGGCCACGACCGCTCAGCCAGACCCTCCACCCCACCAATCACAAGGTTAGGCCTGAGGCGCCGGCCATCATGTCCAAAGGCCGTGATCGCTCCATCCGTCGCGACCAACAGGGGGAGCACGTCAAAGCGATCGCTCGACTCATCGCGAACCAGCCGGGCGCCAGGCCCAACGATGTCCACAACATCTGTTCGGACCTTAGGATCGCTCCACGGTACGCTGCCAACCACAGGCTCGCCGGACGCATTGAGCGTGGCATGGTGACCGAGAAGCCGATGGTGCGTTCTGGCCGTGATCACATGACCGTGCGCGTCCTCCACATGCACGATACGATCCCCTTCGATGCCGAGCGGACCGATGCGTGCGTGATTCAGCCGTTCACCGCCCATCGACTTTACCGGGTATCGCCAGATCTGTGCCACCTTCATGGTGTGGCCTCCTTTAATAGAGGGGAAGGCTATTGATAGTCCGACAAACGCATGGCGTGCGACGACAGTAGCTATATCACGGGTAGGGAGCTCTACGTCCACGGTGGTATGACCCAAGTATAAAAACTCCCGGCTGGTCACTTATCCGTGCTTCCTTAGAACCGCTTTGATGTATCCTTTATGGTTCGGATCTTTACGCATTCATCGTTGGGCAGCCGTTCTGCGTGTTTCAGGGTTGCAATGGCGCTAATATGCACACAGGTTCCTTCAGCTATTGTTGGCTTTATTCTATTCGTGAAGCGTCTGATGCACGAAGGACAAAGCGATCGACCCCTCGCCCACTGCGGAGGCGACCCGTTTGATATTGCCGCTCCGGACGTCGCCGACCGCGAACACGCCGGGTAGACAGGTTTCGAGGAGATGGGGAGCCCTAGTGAGTGGCCAATGCGCGGTCGCCAGATCCTCCTGTGACAGATTGGGTCCCGTCTTGATGAACCCGTCAGCATCGAGCGCGACGCACCCGATGAGCCACTGTGTGTTGGGAACGGCACCGGTCATAAGAAAGACGTGTCTTATGTCGTGGGTTTCGGTATTGCCGGACTGATGGTCGCGCCAGCTCACTTGTTCGAGATGATGGTTTCCATCCAGAGCCACGATTTCGGTTTTGGCACTGAGGACGATGGCTGGATTCTGTTCAATGCGGCGAATCAAATAGCGCGACATGGTCTCCGCCAGCCCGCTCGATCGCACCAGCATATGCACACGCTTGCTCGCCTGCGCGAGGAAGACTGCCGCTTGGCCAGCTGAGTTCCCACCCCCCACCACAACCACTTCTTCACCGCTGCACATCTGTTTTTCCAGAAATGTTGCGGCGTAGTACACACCCGTGCCTTCAAACTGTGATAAGTTCCGGATGGGCGGTTTCCGATAGGCGGCCCCGGTTGCGATGATGATGGTGCGTGCCGGCACGCGCAGGCTGTCATCGATTCCAATGGTGTAGGGCTTGCGATCGCACGCGAGATGTTTCGCTCCCTTCGTGACAAGCATTTGTGCGCCGAATTTCTGCGCCTGCGCATAGGCCCGCCCCGCGAGATCTTGGCCCGAGATGCCGGTCGGGAAGCCAAGATAATTTTCGATCTTCGAGCTGGAGCTGGCCTGTCCTCCCGGCGAGTTCGTCTCCAGTACAAGAACATCCAGGCCTTCCGATGCGCCGTACACGGCGGCTGCGAGCCCCGCTGGTCCGGCGCCGACGATGACCACATCGCGTATCTGGGTTTGGTCGATGGGTTTATTAAAGCCGAGGCAGTCGGCAATCTGTTGAATGATCGGATTCCGCAGCACCACGTCGCCACGGCAGATCACCACCGGCACATCCGCAGCGGTCACGTGAAACTGGTCCAGCAGACTTTGAACATCAGCGTCACGGTCAAGATCGATATAGGTGTATGGATGGCTGTTGCGCGTTAGGAATTCTTTCACGCGGAGTGTACCAGAGCAATGATTCGACCCGACGAGGACGACATCTCCGAGCCCCTGCGCAATCAACTCGACTCTGCGGGTAATGAACGCCCGCATGATGATCTCGCCAATCTCGCTGTCGGTCTGCACCAGGGCCACCAAGTGTTCGCGATCCAGCTCAATCACTTCACCCGCCTCACTGGCGCGCGATCGGACAAGCACGGGACGGCCCGATAGCATGTTGACTTCGCCGGTGAACTGACCAGGCCCATAAACCGTGACGAGCCTCTCGGTCGTGTCGGATGGAAGGACTATCTCCAGCCGACCTGCCGTGACGACGAAGAACGGCACGACATGTTCCCCAGCCTCGAAGAGCACCTCTCCAGCTCGGATCGAACGCACCTGGCCATGCACAGCGATCCGCTGAACCTGAGCAGGCGTCAGCGTCGGAAATATCCGCTCCACACCGGAGGCAAGTGTCAGCGTGACAGGAAGAGCAGTATCAGTCATGGCAAGGCTCCTTTCTTAACTCGATCCTGTCTCTCAAGTAGTGTCTGATCAGATAGAGCTCGATCATGCATTGCCTCAAGCCCGACTAGAATAGCTGGTGAACAGCCGGCTATGCCGAGCGAGCGGTGACTTCGCCCTCTCATCGAACCTCACAGTTGAGTCCGCCCGCCATCGACAGCGAGTTCGATCCCAGGTATGTCCGAGGCGTCGGAAGAAGCGGGAAAGGTGACTGCGCCTGAGGGGCCTTCCCCAATTCGCCCACCGTCTTCTGTGGCAACCCACGCTTGCCGAAAAGCAGAGTCGCGATCACGCCGGGCTGACAGCGTTCGGATCAGTGAACGCAACGCTGCCTTGCTGGGTGAAACGGGAGATGTTCCTTCCACACCGACCTGATCGAGCCAGGACGTGGTACACACAATCGCTTTGTCTTCGGTGAAAAGCGGGAGTGCCTTCTGAACGGTGAAGTCATTGCTGCAGATGTTGGTACCCAATATTTTGTCGAACAATTCTTCAGCGGTGTTTTTTCGACTCACCAACGATTAAACCAAGTACAAACCAGGTTCCTCCATCTATCCCCCTGCACACTTTTTGAGGAATTCTGATGATACTAGATACAAGGTAGCTGGTTAAAATGGCTCAATTCTGGAGAGGTCTGGCTAGAACACTACGCTCCTCAGTGGTAAGTACGCAAGGGCATGGAAAGTCTAGCTGACTGTTTGATAGCATGAGCGTCTGACCGGTTTATCGTGAGCAACAGCTGTGCATCGGTGTCCTACGACGGTGCGGTGGCTCTTCTCTCAGGGAGGTGCGTTATGGCCTGTCCACACGTGATCGCTCTTAAGCCCGTTCCCGCTCGCACTCAAGGGTGTGAAGAATGCCTGAAGCTTGGATCCTCCTGGGTGCATCTCCGTCTCTGCCTGACCTGCGGTCATGTCGGCTGTTGTGACAGCTCGCCCAATCATCATGCCACAAAACATTTCGCGCACACGACTCATCCAGTGATGGCCTCTTTCGAGCCCGGCGAACGGTGGGCCTGGTGTTACATCGATCAGATGGATCTGGAAGTGCCGAAGCGTGCCACGCCATACTTGCAGTAGTGGAGGCAGCCCCAGAGAGGAGGTTGAGATATGGCTGAGCACGACTTGCACCGGGTCGCTTTCCCCACGCTCGACGATACCCAAGTCGCCATGCTGGCCAAGTTCGGCACGCGCCGCGTATTGCGCGACGGCGAACTGCTGTTCCAGGCAGGGACACGTGACTACAAATTCTTCATCGTCGAGTGCGGCGCAGTGGAGATCGTGGAGCACTCAAGCGGCGAGCCTAAGACGGTCACGGTGCATGAACGACACGAGTTCGGTGGCGATGTCGATCTGCTGACCGGCCGGCCGGCATTGATCAGTGCGGTAGCCCGTGGCGACACCGAGGTCTTCGAGATCGCCCCCGGTGACATTAGACGCATCATGGGCGAGCGACCTGCGCTCGGCGAGCTCCTCCTCCGGGCGTTTATTGCCAGGCGCGAGCTGCTCGTGGCGTCAGACTTTCTAGGGCTGCGAGTGCTCGGGGCCGGCTCCTCTCGCGACACCTTCCGCATTCGAGACTTTCTCGCCAGGAACCAGGTCCCGTTCACCTGGATCGATGTGGATCATGACCCCCAGGTGGGCGAACTGCTGCGGCACTTCGGCCTCAGCGAGGCCGACACGCCTGTAGTCATCAACGGATCCGAGCCGTTGCTGAGGAATCCGTCAACGCGGGCGTTGGCCGACGCCATCGGGGTCAGACGGCAGCTGGGACAAAATTTATTTGACTTGGTGGTGGTCGGCGGCGGTCCGGCGGGACTGGCTGCGGCAGTGTACGGATCGTCGGAGGGACTGGCTACCGCTGTAATCGACTCCACCGCTCCGGGCGGGCAGGCCGGTACGTCCTCCAAGATCGAGAATTACCTCGGCTTCCCGACCGGGATTTCCGGTGCCGACCTCGCAAGCCGCGCCATCTTGCAGGCGCAGAAGTTCGGCGTCCAGTTCTCGTCGCCCTCCCAGGTTGCGCGCCTGGAGTTCGAGAACGGCAAGACTGTGGTCTGTTTGGACGATGGCCAATGCGTTTCGACTCGGTGCGTGTTGATCGCGACGGGCGCCAACTATCGCAAGCTGGACGTTCCAAGGCTCGAGCAGTTCGAGGGCTTGGGCGTCTATTATGCCGCGACCACGATCGAAGCGCAGCTCTGTCGCGGCTCGGATGTCGTTGTGGTCGGCGGGGGCAACTCCGCCGGGCAAGCGGTCATGTTTCTTTCGGAGCATACACCGCACGTGCTTTTACTCCTCCGCGACGGCGATTTGCGTAAGAGTATGTCCAGCTATCTGGCGAATCGTATCGAAGGGGCGGGCAACGTCGAGGTGCTGTCCGACGCGGAAATTTGCCGCATCCAGGGAGAGCAGCGGTTAGAGGCCGTCGAGATCAAGGATCGCCGCACTGGCGAGACGCGAACGGTCCGGACCTCGGCTGTCTTTACCTTTATCGGCGCGATTCCGTGCACTGATTGGTTGCCCGCTGAGATAGAGACAGACGCTAAAGGGTTCGTGAAGACTGGCCGACTGGTGTCAGCTTCGCCGCACTGGACTGCTAGGCGGGAACCGTTCCTGCTCGAGACCAGCCGTCCCGGCGTCTTCGCCGCCGGCGACGTGCGGCTTGGCTCGATCAAGCGCGTCGCTTCTGCGGTAGGGGAAGGGTCGATGGCGGTGCAGCTCGTGCACGAGTACTTGAGAATGAACGACAGGAGCACAGCATGACCCACAGCCTGCCGGCGCCCATGCTACTCAGTGATCTAGCGCACGCATGGTGCCTTTCGAGAAACACTCGGCCAGAAAGGTGGAGGGGGAAGGTCGCCACGAACTCATGAGTCCTCTGGTGTCCTTCCGACAGGTTTCGGCCCGCATCGGTGAGAAAGATATTCTGTACGATCTTAGTTTTGATGTCGAAGCCGGAGAAATCCTGGTGCTGCTTGGTCGTAGTGGCTCAGGCAAGACCACTGCCTTAAAAATCGTGAATGGATTGCTCCTGCCAAGCGCCGGCGATGTCTTGGTCGAGGGTACACCCACGACCGGCTGGGACCTAATCCGGCTGAGGCGTCGGATCGGATACGTGATCCAGGATGCGGGCCTCTTTCCGCATTTTACAGTTGCCGCCAATGTCGGGCTGGTTCCCCGTCTGGAGGGTTGGCAGCCACGCGACATCGATGCCCGTGTGCAGCATCTCCTGACTCAGGTCGGGCTTCCTCCTGCGCAGTTTGCCACGCGCTATCCCCGCGAGCTGTCCGGCGGCCAACGTCAGCGTGTGGGGGTCGCCCGCGCGCTCGCAGCAGATCCGCCGTTGTTGCTGCTGGACGAACCGTTTGGCGCGCTTGATCCGGTGACTCGCGTGGAACTGCAGCAGCAGTTCCTCGACCTGCGCCATGGGCTCAACAAGACGGCGTTGCTCGTCACCCATGATGTCCGGGAAGCATTGTTACTCGGCACCCGCATCGGGGTTCTTCACAATGGGCGGTTGGTCTTTCTGGGTGGACCTTCCGAGTTTCTCAAGGCCCACGACGAGGAAGTGCAGGCCTTCCATGTGTGTCTTGAGGAGAAGTGGAAGGGCATGACGTGATGTCTACCGGGTTGGCGCGTGACATGCTCGATTTGACGCTCGAACATCTGTTCCTGGTGTGCCTCTCGATGGCAATTGCCGCGTCGCTTGCCATTCCGGCAGGCATTCTGTTGACCCGGCGCACCTTTCTTCAACGGTGGGTGTTGGGGTTTGCGAATATCATGCAAACCGTGCCGAGTCTGGCGCTCTTCGGATTTCTGATTCCTCTTCCTTTTCTTGGCGGGATCGGCAAGCACACGGCGATTGTCGCGCTCGTGCTGTACGCGCTCTTGCCGATTCTGCGGAATACCCTCACCGGCATTCTCAACGTGGACCCAGCCGTCCGTGAATCGGCGATCGCCATGGGTATGACGGGACGGCAGCTTCTCTGGGAGGTCGAACTCCCGCTAGCCGCCAGGACCATTCTGGCCGGCCTGCGGATCGCGACCGTGACGACGATCGGGACGGCAACGATTGCCGCGGCCATTGGCGGCGGTGGGCTCGGTGTGTTTATCTTTCGTGGCCTGGCATCCGTCGATACGACGCTGCTTCTGGCCGGCGCAGTTCCGGCTGCTTTGATTGCGATGGCAGCCGATCGAGGGCTCGAATGGGTCGAACACAAATTGTCGCCTGTTTGATCGTTGGATTATGGGCGAGCGTGATTGTTGGCTGTTCCAAGGAACGACCGATCACGGTCGGCTCGAAGAATTTCACCGAACAGGTAATCCTCGGCGAGATCGTGGCCCAGCATCTGGAACATCGGCTCGGCCGCCATGTTGATCGTAAACTCGACTTGGGCGGGACGATGTTGGCGCATCAAGCGCTCGTGCACGGAGAGATTGATGTGTATCCTGAGTATACGGGGACCGCACTGACGACCATCCTGAAATTACCGCCTGCCCATGATCCGGCTACTGCGTCGGCCCTCGTCAAAGCCCAATATCAGGCTCAGTTCGGCGTGGAATGGATGGAGCCGTTAGGTTTCGACAACACATTCGCCATGGTGATTCGTGGAGACGACGCTCGGAAAAGCAAGTTTACAAACTTGAGCGAGGCGGCGCAGTATTCTCCTGGTTGGAACCTCGGTGTCGGGTATGAATTCCAGCAGCGGCCGGACGGACTATCCGGCTTGCTGAAGACCTACAATCTTTACGTGAACGGATCTCCGAAAACGATGGACCTCGGCTTGCTCTACAAGGCACTCGAACAACGACAAGTCAGCATGGTGGCCGGGAATGCCACCGATGGCCAGTTGTTGGTCCTGGATGTAGTGGTGCTTCAGGATGACAGGCATTATTTCCCTCCGTACGAGTGTGCCTTGGCCGTGCGGAGCGAAATTTTAAAGGACAATCCGCCCTTGCGGCAGGCTCTCACCGAACTGACCGGACGGTTCACCGACCTGACCATGCGCAAGTTGAACTACCAGGTGGACGGTGCCCATCGTCCTGTCCGTGAGGTGGCCGAGCAGTTTCTTCGGGACGCCGGGTTGCTTCGCTAATCGGCGATCAGAAGATTTTCGGCAAAGGTCCATTCGGTATCGACCCATTGTGCTTCGCACAGAAATCCTGTGCGTCGAGCGATGCCAGAAATCTCCTCGACGCGGAATTTGTGGCAGGCTTCCGTCCAGATCGTTTCCCCTTCATTGAATGCGGAGGTGAGGCCAGCGGCCCGAATCGACACGGTCTGCTTCTGCGTCGAGCGGAGGTGCATTTCAATGCGACAATCATTTTCCTGATACCGGACGTGGTGTTCGAAATGCCGTAGGACAAAATCTCCCCCCAGTTCCCGATTGATCCGGGCGAGCAGATTCAGATTGAAGGCGGCGGTCACTCCGGTCGGATCATCGTAGGCCAGCAGCATGTCATGGACCGATTTCACCACGTCAGTCCCCAGGAGAAGGGCGTCGCCCGGCTTCAAATGCCGACGGATGTCGCGCAGAAACTTCTCCGCGGCTGGTGGATCAAAATTGCCGATGGTGCTTCCCAGGAACAATAAAAGGAGGGTCTGATCCGTCCGGCGGCGGGCCGCTGCTTCCTGAAGGCCTTCCAGATACGATTTCTCCAGTCCGACGATGTTGATGGCACCGATGTGTCCCAGTTCTTGGTGGCATTTGATGAGGGCCGCAGCGGATATATCGATGGGGAAATAGGCCACCGGTTCTCGATTGGCGAGCGCTTCCAAGATCCAGCGGGTCTTCCGGCCGCTGCCACTTCCCAGTTCGACTACTGCCAGGGGAGGCGGAAGATGTTCGAGTATGTCTCCGGCATGGCGGCGGAGGAGGCGCTCCTCGGCACGGAGCAGCCCATATTCTGGTAGCAGGGTGATCGCGTCAAACAGCGCTGTTCCCAGGTCATCGTACAAGTACATCGAAGGGAGTTCGCGTTGGTCAACCTTCCTGAGGCTGTCGTTCACTGCGACGGCGAATTCCCTGACGGCGTCGGTTTGTCCAGTCTCTGAACGCAACATATTAGTCCTCCACACAACGAAATCCGGCATAGACAAACGGATAGTTAGGCCGAAACCAGTTGCGAAATGATCGACGAAGCAACCAAGCGTCTGTCCGCGAGGACGCCCCTTTGAGCACATAATGATCCCCATCAAAGAAGCGATTGGAGTATCCGGGATAAAATGAGAAAGGCTGAAATCCTGGGAAGGGCTCGAAGACCGTCGAAGTCCATTCCCATCCGTTGCCGACCAGTTGGGAAATTCCGAATGCGCTGTCGCCGAGCGGGGTCGCAGTTACGGGAATAGGATCCCACCGGGTCCCGTTGAAGTTTCCCCGTCGGGCATCCGGCATGTCGTCGCCCCATGGATAGGATCGTTCTTCTTCGCCTTCCGGCGTTCCATAGGCTGCCCGATGAAACTCCGCTTCGGTGGGCAGTCTCTTTCCGGTCCAGGCTGCAAAGGCGCTCGCCTCTTGATGGGTGACATAGACCGGCCAATCCATCGGTAACGGGACGTCGCCCGACATGGCTCGCCACCACCACTGGCCCCCACCCCACGTCCAGAAGTGCGGCGGCTTCGAACCGGCGCGAACGAATTCGAGATACTCCCCATTCGTGATCTTGTACTTGCTCATGGCAAATGCGGAGACAGAGACCTCATGGCCATCAAATTCGTTGTCCCATCCAAATTGATACTGGCCATCGGGGTGTGCGCGTCGTTGACCTAATGTCACCGTGCCGCCGGGAATTTCAATGACCGTACGAACGGGAGTAGGGCTTGGTGGCAGCGGCGCGACCGGCGGAATATCCTTTTGCGTGGCCGACAGGTGATGGAGGAGATAGGCAAAGGTCTCAGCGTGCATCAACCGGTGCTCGAGCGCAACAGAGAGCATCTGTTCCGATACCTGGCCCGAGAGATCATCGATAGCCTGCCTGACGCGTCGGTGATACCGTTGGACTTCTGCTCTTTCCGGCCAATCCGAGCGCTGGTCCTGTGGCAACTGTCCCGGCTCCGGATCAATCCCGAACGCGAAGCGCTGGTCGAATTCCGGATGGAATGACGGAACCCCTGCTGCTTGGCTCACGAGATTCCAGTCAAACGCTTCGAGATGACCGAAGTAGAAAATCGTCCGGTGGCGCTCAGGAACCGGTCGGTCATAAAATGCTTCAGGCCGAACCAGGCCGAATAAGGCATCTGTTCGCAAGCGGCTTTGAGCCAACGCATGTGCGAGCTGAGTTGCTGGGGGCGTCTTAGCGATCATCGATTTGTACTCCCTTCCAAAAGGCCACGTATCCTGTAATGTGTGTGGCCGCCTCTTTGGGTGAAGGATAATACCAAGCTGCGTCCTTATTCACCTTTCCGTCTGCCACGATGTCGTAATAGCTCGCCTCCCCTTTCCAGGGGCAGGTCGTATGCGTCGAGCTTGGTTGAAAGTGGTCTCGTTTGATTGCCTGGGGCGGGAAATAGTAATTCCCTTCGACCACTTTCCCCTCGGTGCTTTCGGCTAACGTCACCCCATTCCAGATGGCTTTTGCCATGAGAACCTCCTTTCTGTTCGAGCGCTTCCCGCTTTCTTCCCGGTCATGCGGAGTGTCAGAATGCTCCTGAGGAGCCCACTGCCGCCTATGCACTATTTCAATTATGCCGGGTTAAGTCCTACACGCGTCGAGGCCGTCGAAGAGATGCAGGCGGCCTCCAACGAATTTCGCGCTCTGTTATTCTCGGAGTCTGGCATCGTGTGGTACCGCAAACAAGTAGAAAATTACAGACAGAAGGTCGCTCGGTTACTGCACGTGAATCTTGGTCAGGGAGGCGATACCCTCGTCTTCGTCCCCAATTCCACAACCGCCTACAGACTCACCTTGTCTGCGCTTGATCTCCATCAAGGAGATGTGGTCGTCACCTCAGACCAGGAGCATCCGTCAACATTTCAGGCTCTGTACAGCCTACAGCAGCGAGGGATAGAGGTGCTTGTCATCCCCGTCAGCTCTAAAGAAAAGTTTCTCACCCAGCTCGACGATGTGTGTCAGGAAGGAAGGACCAGGTTGGTGACACTGAGCCACGTGGGTCACATTGACGGGAGAATATTCCCCTTGGAGCAGGTATGCGAAATAGCGAAAAGGCGGCATGTGATGCTGGCGATAGATGGCGCGCAGGCTGTTGGGCAGATTCCCGTGGATATTGGAACACGTGATGTCGATTTTTATTTTTTCTCAGGTCATAAATGGTGCGCAGGTCCTATGGGGACCGGTGCACTCCTGATTACGAAACAATACCAGGAAAGACTTTCTCGTCCTTCGTCCGGTCTTTCAGTGACAGGAAGCGCACCCGAATACTTCGATCTTGGCACGCAGAACATCGGCCTGATTGCGGGATTCGCCCGGGCCTGTGAAATCAGACAATATGAATTACCGGCGATGGGGAATCTTGCCGGGCTGCGAACATTGTTCAGGGGATGTTTGAGCCGGATACGTGATGTGGAAATTTCCGAGTGGGATGGGCCTCATGCACCGGGTATCTTATCATTTCAGGTTCACAAGGCGGGATTCGATGCGACGCGAATAGCAGAATATCTGAATGTCACCTACGATATCGCGATCAAGCCAGTGAGGTATCCTGATTCACCGCAACGGCTCCGGGTATCCTGGTCATTATCGACCGAAGCTCAAGACATTCTGTTCCTGGCTGAAAAACTCGACGAGGCCTTAGAATTCCACACGGTACCGTGAATTCCCCAACTGTGACTATGACTCAGTTCACCTGGCAGTCATGGGGGGGGGGTCGGCCTAGGG
This sequence comes from Nitrospirota bacterium, assembly GCA_039932735.1. Classification (GTDB taxonomy): domain Bacteria; phylum Nitrospirota; class Nitrospiria; order Nitrospirales; family Nitrospiraceae; genus Palsa-1315. The sequence goes on along the minus strand of JBDTPK010000016.1, from coordinate 4,621 downwards.
CGCAGCGGCGCGCTTCAAGTAACTCTGGGCCTCGAGTAGCTCAGGGACCTTCGCATCGCTCTGCTGCCACTGACGAGAGAATTGAGCATAGGCTCGGGCCGCGCCTTGAGGATCTCCGTTCTTGGCGGCGGCGCGTGCCGCGCCCAGTAACGAACGCGCACGATTCGGGTGTCTGTGGAGCGAAGTCGCAAACCGTTGGGCGGCTTCTTGCGGGCGGCCCGCGCGCAAGAGCAGCTCACCGAACAATTCGTGCGGGGGTTTGATCACAGTGGGAGGCCCCGACGGCGGTGGCATCGCCTCCTCCAATGCGGCGGCTTGCTTCATCGTGTGAATCGCGTCGTCGAAATGACCCTGTGCGAAGTTGAACATGGCGGCGAGTTCCACCTCTTGAATCTCCGTCATCTTGACCACTTGGGCGATGAACGGCTCTTTCGCGCCTGATTGCTGCTTACGAATGGTTGTAAGGTCGGCCATATACCCTTGATCATCGCGCAAGCCTTGCGCGGCTGTTGCCAGGCCGCGTATGAAGATCGCTGGAATCCGGGGAACGACGACATAAGCCTGCATTGGATCGGAACTGGTACCCCCCTGAGATTGTGCACCCTCAGCTTTCATGTGAGGTATATCCAACAATGGCTGCGCCATATCCCACCGCTCTGTTTCCGCCACAAACGCCGCGTTCATGCTGGCAGAGGTGAATGTGCCGAACATAAGATTGTATGGGTCATCCTTCGGGAATTCGGTGAGGCTCTGTCGCATGACGGCGAGTAATTCCTCAGCCTTAGTGTAGCGTCCTTGTTGCAAATAGATGTACTGCAACCAATGCAGGCCGTGGTAATCGCGCTTGCTGATGGGCAGATTCTTCTGCTTCACCCATTGATCCGAAGCCGCCCACGACGCTTCGTTCGAGGCGGCAGCTTCAGGCCACATTCCGAGTTGCAGAAAGATGTGCGAAGGCATGTGCAGCGCGTGCGGCGCTCCGGGAGCGATTTCGGCGTAGCGTCGCGCGGCGGGGAGTGCTTGGGCCGCGTGTTCAGGATCGTCATACGCGTGCAGGATGTAGTGCGCAGCGCCGGGATGATTGGGATGCTTGTGATAAATATCCGACGCAATGGCTCCCGCGCGCATCCGGATTTGCACACCCGCAGGATCTTCCGCGCGGACAGTCCCCATTAACGAGAGCGCATAGAAGAGCGACGCTTCCACGTCATCCGGGTAGTTCCGGAAGATCTTCTCCATCGCAGCGGAATAGGCCTGATCACGGTCAGGCTTCTCGCCCTTGCCATATAAAACCTTGACCGCCTGCAAGTAGGCTCTCTCGCGAGACGTCAGCTTCGGAGTGTCGTGGATCTTTTCGAGTACTTTGCGTGCGTCCTCAATCTCTTGTGGGTCGCCCCAGAGCGGGTGATTGTGCGCCATCGCCTCACCCCAGTAGCCCATCATGCAGTCCGGGTCAATCGTGGTGGATTCCCGAAACTCGTCGAGTGCCACCTCATACCAGAAGGAATGAAGCGCGGCCACGCCACGCAGAAAGTTCTTCTGTGCGTGCTTCGAGCAGGAAGCTGGAAAAGCGACCGTGCCCAGTTTGCCAAGTCTGGCCGGTTCAGCTAGCCTGGATTGCTGCCCGGTTGTACAGGCGGCGAATACCACTGTCATGAACGCGACCAGAATAAATACAGCTCTGTTCGAAAACCGGCTAAATGTCATAGTCTCACCTTTCGAAAAGACCAATGAGGACTGAGCCCCCAACGTTAGGATTCAGGCACGCGGGCTGCATTTGAGTGAGGTTGTTCATCAGCCTTTCAACTCAAGAATAAGGGGCCTCCGTCACAACAGACGCGACTTCACACACTCAGCTGTTCAAGGACTGTTTTCGCCTCAATTATGTCCCGGTTGTCGACACCTTCGGTGAATCTGGAGTACACAGAATGTAAGATATGTTTGGCCTCATCCGATTTATTGAGTTTCTTCCAAAGCTTAGCCAGACTCGTGGCGGCCCGAAGCTCAAGCATTTTCGCATGCTGATCTTGCGCAATTTTCAGGGCTTCACAGAAACACTGTTCTGCTGCCTGGACTGATGGGTCGGATTGTCCGAGCAGCAGTTCACCTTTCAGTCGCAGCAGTTCTGCCTGCCAAAACAGTTCTCCTCCAGTGACGGCAAGCTTCTGCGCTTCCTCAATAGCGCCCAAGCCTTCCTCGATGCGGTTGTTCCGTAAATAGATCTCTGCAAGCAACGCCAATGTAAACGTGTGGTTGAGACCTGCACCTGTCACCCGAATAGCGGAAATCCCATTTATGAACTTGCCGAGACCTTCCTCTTGCCCATTTTCGGCCAAAGCCCAGCCTTGATAGGCCGTCGCCAACGCCAAACCTAATACAAATGAGTATTGTGTTGAAACCGCAATGGCTTCGTCGGCGAGCTCCAGCGTTCTATTCGGATTGCGGAGGGTGGAATAGATCCAGCAAAGGTATACTAAAGTAAAAACCCGAGTGAGTGGGTGTTCCAACTCCCGCGCCATGTCAATGGCCTCCCGCGCCATCGTTTCAGCTTGTCCAACCTCACCTAATATCCATAAGGTCCTGGCCAGATAACTCCCCGCGGTTATCCCGGGATCTTGGCCGTAGCGTAAGGCCAGTGAACGGTGTTGATTCGGATCATCCAGGGATTTTGTGGAGAGCAGTTGGGTTCTTGCTTCGTCAAACCGTCCAAGGAAGAAATAGGTCGAACCCAAAATCCGATGAGCTTCAATGAGTAGATCCGCGCTTTGCTCCCGGTTGGCCAGAGCGAGAAGGTTTTCGGCTAGGTCGCGAGAATCGGCGAGTTGCCCTCTGACCTGATGAAATACCCATAACCCCCAAATAGCGCGAAACTGATGCACGGAACCGCTGTGCTCCTGTGACAGATCCTTCGCCCTTCGATAATTGTGTTCCACTTCGACGGATGCATGTCCCTTTACGGACAGCAAGGGGACACCGCGTGCGAGTAGGATCTCCAACTCCAACACATTACGCTCCGGGCCTTGCGGCAGATCCTTGAGCAAATCCAGCGCCCTATTAAAATGATTGAGCGCTTCGATATTGGCTGATCGTTCGGCATCTCGACGAGCCGCACGATGCCAATAATCCACTGCCGGACCAGTCAGCCCTGCCTGTTCATAGTGATAGGCCAGGAGCTCCGGTTCCATTTTTATACGCTCGGCGAACCTACTCTCCAGTGTTTTGGCGATTCGCGCATGCAGCAAACGCCGGGGTTTCTTGGGGAGGGTGCTGTAGGCCGCTTCTTGGACCAGAGCGTGCTTAAAGTGGTATTTCGCAAATGGTATCTCGCCCTCTTGGGAAATGAGCCCGGAGGCAACGAAATGGTCGAGTGCATCCTTCAGCTGACTGTCCGGCACTTCGACCGTGGCCCGCAACAGCTCATAGGTGAATTCACGCCCGATCGCGGCTCCGGTTTGGACAATTTCCTTGGCCGGTCCCAATCGGTCCACTCGTTCCATGAGTAACGCGTGCAGACTGTCTGGGATGGGCAATTCCTTTAATGGGCCCTTCAAGGTAAATGACTCGTTTCCCTCAGCCAGCAGGCCGGATGCCAGTACGTTTTCCGTCAATGCTTCGATATAGAGGGGCACGCCATCGGTTTTCTCCAGAATCGCCTGCTGCACCGCGGGCGGAAGCCCTTTTCCTCCGGTCATCGCCGTCACCAGTTCGGCGCTCTGCCGGCGTGGAAGCCGACTGAGTGTGAGGAACGTCACGTGACTATATTCCGCCCACACCGGTTTGAAGTCAGGTCGAAATGTAATCAACAACAACACGCGCATTTGCCGGATGCGGTCGATGATTCGCGTCAGGAGGTCCAGCGTCGTGGGGTCAAGCCAGTGGGCATCTTCCACAATGAACTCCACTGGGCAGCGATCGGCCAGCCCTTGGAGATAATGCACGAGTGCTTCCAGCGTCATGTCCTTGCGTTTTTCGGATGGCACAGTGAGCATCGGGTACCGTTCATCACCTCGGATCGAGAGCAGGTCCGCAAGCAATGACACCGTGGCCTGATCCTCAATTCCACTTTCGCGAGCCAGGACGTCGAGCTTATTCAGTTGTGCCTGGGCGCTGTCCTGGCTGGCCAGTCCCGCTGCCTGCCCCAGAAAAGTGGTCGCCGGATAGAGTGCCGTATTGAGATGGTATGGTGAACATTGAAATTGAATCGTCTGGTACCGCGCATCGGCGAGGCGGTCGCACAGAGTACGGACTATTCTTGATTTACCGATGCCGGCCTCACCGGACAGGAGCACGACCTGTCCTTCGCCGTCGATGGCTTCGCGCCAGCGGCCCAGCAGGAGTGCGATCTCCTGTTCTCTACCGACGAAATTGGTTAAGTGGCTGGATCGAGAGGACTCAAAGCGGCTCGCCGCCGGACTGATGCTCAGCACCTGCCAGGCTTGGATAGGTGTGTCGAACCCTTTCAGAGACAAGGCACCAAGATCCGCGAACTCGAACTCATGTCCGACAAGACGTTTCGTCACCGGATCAATGATCAGTTGATTCGGTTGTGCTACAGTTTGGAGGCGAGCGGCAAGATTCGGGGTTTCGCCGAACACTGACCGTTCCTTGGCGGTGTCCTGTC
>JBDTPK010000015.1:0-16321 GCA_039932735.1 Nitrospirota bacterium | reverse complement strand
CATCCATGTCGATCACATGGGCGAGATCAGCGATGTAAGCGTTGAGATAGTCGTGTCGATGGGTAGTGGAAGCATGGAGAGCCTTCTCGAACGCCATCCTTTTCACTCCACTCAGGCCATTTTCGAGAAGTTCGTTCGCATTTGCCCCGATCCAGTCCGTGACGACCGCTTCCGCTGGCCCACCGTTCGGTGGATTGTATTTGAACCCGCCATCATGTGGTGGATTGTGTGACGGCGTGATGACGATGCCGTCGGCCAGTCCTGTCTTGCGCCCGCGGTTGTACGTGAGAATCGCGTGGGAAACGGCAGGGGTTGGGGTGTATTCATCGCCCTCCGCGAGCATCACTTCCACTCCGTTAGCCGCCAGCACTTCAAGGGAGCTGGCAAGTGCCGGCACGGAGAGCGCATGCGTGTCCATGCCGAGAAATAGCGGGCCATCGATCTCCTGCCGCTCCCGGTACAAACAAATGGCCTGACTGATGGCAAGGATGTGCCATTCATTGAAGGCCGTGTCGAACGCGGAACCACGATGCCCCGAGGTGCCGAACGCAACCCGTTGTTCGGGCACAGCGGGGTCGGGCACTTCCGTATAGTAGGCCGTCACCAGTCTGGGTACATTCACCAGCATCGAGGCTTGGGCCGGCTTGCCTGCGAGAGGACTCACTTTTGCTGGCGCACCTCTTGCATTACTCATCCTGCACCTATACTGCTTGCGAGTGGCGGTCTGGGATTCATGTAGCAGCAAACATTCATGAACGGTCCTTCTTGAGCTGTCGGTAGCGTCGGATGAGGGCATTAGGCGAGCCGTCATTCTTGAGCTGCGGCTCGCCTGCGCTTTCCAGCTCGATTATCGTCCGCTTCGCCAGCATCTTGCCCAAATCGACACCCCACTGATCGAATGAATCAATATTCCAGACGGTCCCTTGAGTGAAGACGCTGTGCTCGTAAAGCGCGACCAGAAGGCCCAGCATCTCCGGTGTCAGGGGCGCGGCGAGTATGGTGTTGGTTGGGCGATTGGCTTCGAAGACACGACGCGGCGCAAGCCACCTGGGCGTGCCCTCAACCTTGACTTCATCCTCCGTTTTGCCGAAAACCAGCGCCTCGGTTTGCGCGAACAGGTGCGACATCAGCAGATCGTGATCATTGTCTATCGGATTCAGGCTCTGGCAGAAGCCAATTAAGTCACATGGCATCAGGCGGGTTCCCTGGCTTCGGCGGTCAGCCGCTCGCCCCAGTGAGGATCTTCGACGAAGAGCTGCCGCAGATGCACGTTGCGGATGCTTGCGGAATGCGCTTCGAGCGCGTTCCACGCCGCGCGTTCTGTAAGGCGTGGCGCCTCGCAGTTGGACTGATGGGGGGGCATCCCCAGCAGTCCATCGTCTTCGATCAAACGCCGGAGTTCTCCGCTGGCGACCAGGCCGCGCTTGATGTAGTCCTGCCAGATGAATTGCCCCAGCGCTCCCAACCGTTTCAAGGGGTTGCTGCTCATGATTCCCCCTTCCTGCTTTCCAGTCTTGCGACTCTTGCCAGACGTATTCGTGACCACGCGGCTACCCAGGCAGAACACATTCATGTCCTCGTCCTCAAACCCCTGGTGCGCCGATAAACTCTCGTGGATTCGCCCGCACACCCCGCACCTTGTTGGCGGCAATGCACGCACCCACGCCACTACCGCAGATGGCCACGCCCAGCGTAATTCTAGGCGCCTCCCACTCGAGCCCTGAGTGTCGCCGACGCATGATCGGAAGATTCAAAGTCGCTCGCGCCTTTGAGCGCGAAGCCGAATACGTCGGAACATCGGAACCTCCTCACGCGGAGTCGGTCTACATTCCGTGACTTGAGCAGCAACGTCACGCCCGGGATCGCTAACTCCAATGCATCTGATTGTTGAGAACAGTCGCCATTTCGCGGTCCAGAGGAAGACGGTCTGGTCGTCGGCGAGGCGAATAAAGATTTGTTTTTCGAACAGACTTCTGAGTGTCATAATCGCCGGTCTGTGAGAGACATCCACTTTTCGTACACAAGCACCAAGCAATTGCGTTTCCAATTCACTTTGCAGCAAGCCGGGCAACCGGAAGCGCCACCGTGCCTCAAATGAGGTGCGCGTGGCCCCAATTGGGGCAGTTGCTTTACTAGCTGATCTGCATGCGTCGAACGCGGGCACGCGGCCGTATGCCGAAGAATGACGGCGCTTGGTCACACGTCGATGCTTGGTCACACAATTGAGACATAGTCGCCGTTGGCCCCCAGTCGACCGACTCGCATCTGCAAAGTGCCAAAACCGTCACTGGTTATCACATGGAGGCGACTGATGGTGAAATCGGCCATGTGGACGGGTTTGTCGTGGACGATGAAGCCTGGGCCATCCGCTACATCGAGGTTTGGTGACGCGGATTGATGGCCGGGCAAGAAGGTGCTGGTTTCACCCGCTCGGATTGAACGGGTGACTTGGCCAACTTCCAAAGTCTACGCCGGCCCCCAGGAAGCCATCAAGAACGCTCCGGAATACGTGGAATCCCTGCCGATCACTCGAAAATATGAAAACCGACTCTATTCTCACTATGGCCGGCCGCCATATTGGCTACACGGAAACCGAACACAAAGCTTCCGTTTCCCGGAGCACGGCTTGAGTTCGGGTGCGGGCGTCCGGTAAGGCGGGTTCCTACAGATGCGTACGATTTTTGACAATTGGCATTCGCCGACAGAGGCTAGAGCCTTTTCCGGGACTGGCCACACGCTTGCACTGGAAATACAGTAAAGTCCCAATGCCGTTCGGAGAACGGGAACCAGGCACTCAAGACGAACGAAGGAGAGATGATAATGAAGAACATAACTGTAGTGAAAGATCCGGTTTGCGGCATGGATATCGAGTCAGCTACCGCCGCTGGACGAACCGAGCACAAAGGGCAGACGTACTACTTCTGCGGGTCCAAGTGCAAAGAGAAGTTCGATCTCAATCCAGAGCAATACTTGGGCAAGTCTGCGGGTACGCCGAAAAGTGGCCATGGCTGCTGCAGCTAAATCGCGCCGATGGGCGTGGTGAGCTGGCCAGCACGCACAGATGTCACTCAGGGAGAACCTTGGGATGCTGATTCCGCCGGACGAATAGAGTAGCGACTCTGTTCTTTATCGGGGGGATTCAAGTTGAAAGTTAAAAAGATTATGACCGCCCCGGTGAAGTCTTGTAGCCCGGCTGCCGGTTTGGTAGCGGCAGCCGGGAAACAGATCCAGCACTACCACGGTGTGGTGAGTGTGAACGCCAACATCTTGAGCGGCGCGGCGACAATCGTGTACGGACGATGCGCCGTAATGACGAGGTTTTGAGCAGGAAGACCAACCTAAGGAGGCGCGATGAAAACGAGCGTTATTGAAGTGCACGACATGCTGTCGGTGTGGAGCGTGGACGAAGTGGAAGAACGGATTGGCAAGGTGCCGGGAGTCGAAAGCGCAACGGTGAATTACGCTGCGGGAAGCGCCACGGTGCGCTACGACGAAACCCGACTCGAGATCGCCGATATCAAGTCGACCATACGCCAAAACGGGTATGAGTCCGCTGCTCCCGCCGCCACTTCGGCGGGCGCGCCACCGCCTGCAACTCCTTCGCCTGCTGCGCCGAAAGTTCCCCCAGTTGCATCTGCCAGCGCGGGCGCCGCACCCACTACCGCGCCGAAATCAGCTCCAGACTCTGCCGCCTCGCCCGCGACCGCTGCGCCGAAATTAGCCCCAGACGCTGCCGCCGCGCCTGCAGGCGACGAACACAAAGACAAAGTCACAAGTTAGGATGAGACTCGTCTTGCGCAGTTGCTTTAACGAGGTTGGTGCTACCTCGCAAACAAATGCACCTGGCAACTGACCCAGCCACTTCGAATGGGTCAAAATCATCGAAAGAGGAGAACATCATGATGACAGCGAATGGTTCACAAGCAAACGACTATAGTTTGCCAGAGGCGTTGAGATCCGCACAGGAGGCAATCCAGCTTCCAGAGGTCCAGGAAATGCTTCGTAGACTATCTGAATACAAACTCGGCATCTTCATGCCGCACATGCATAACGAACACACGGGTGAATTCCAGCTACTTCCCGATGAAGTCACGCAGGTGGAATCTGGTTTGGAAGTGTCCTTCCGGCCAATGGCAGAAATCGCAAGCCAGACAGATCGTTTCCTCCCTGTGGGCTGGGGTTGGCGTGCGGGTGCATCGACACCCTTGGCGGCGTGCGAAATGGTTTCGCAAGAAAGAGCCGGCGATACAGAGCGCTGCGTCAAACATAAGGCGCGTAAAGGAAACTAGAGTCCTTCATCCTGCCCTGCGGGGCAGGAAGTCCATTAAGGTGATGAGCGGCCGGATTCGCAAAGCGTCTTCGTGTACGAGATCTCAAGCCTCAAAAATAGCGAGCTTGTAAAGTGATCGGCGATGTAATTGGAAGACCACTAAGGACGCGCGATGAAAACGAGTGTTATTGAAGTGCACGCCATGCTGTCGGTATGGAGCGTGGACGAGGTGGAAAAGCGGGTAGGCAAGGTCCCTGGTGTCGAAAGCGTTACAGTCAACTTTGCCGCGGGAAGCGCCACAGTGCGCTACGACGAAACCCGACTCGATGTCGCCGATATCAAATCGGCTGTACGCCAAAGCGGATATGAGTCCGCCGCGCCCACCGCAACGTCGGCGGGCGACGGGCACGAGGGCCACACAGCACCGGCCGCGTCGCCTCCAACCCCTGCACCTGCTGCGGCGCCGAAAGCTCCCCCAGTTGCGCCTGCCACCTTTGCCACCGCACCCGCGACCGCCCCTCCCGCAGGCGACGAACGACAAACCAAAGCGGCACCGGCCGCCGCACCCGCGCCCGCTGCGCCGAAATCCACGCCCGATGCCGCTGCCGCCGCGCCCGCGCCTCCAGCAGGCAAGAGCCACGAGGGCCACACAGCGCCGGGCGCGCAGCCCGCCATGTCGGCGCAGATGGCGTTCGAGATGGGCCATGGCGGCAAGGACCTGCCGGCCATGGTTCTTGACATGCGGAACCGTTTCTGGATCTGCTTGATCTTCACTGTGCCAATCTTTGTCTACGCCCCGATGGGAGGCTTTTTCAAGGCGCCGGCGCCGCCGTTCGGTCTGGGACTCAACCTGTGGCTGTTCTTCTTCGCGAGCGCCGCGATTATCTATCCGAGTTGGCCGTTCTTCGTCTCCGCCTGGCGCGCACTCAGGACTGGCACCTTGGGCATGGCGATGCTGATCGTACTGAGCGTCGGCACTGGGTATCTCTTCAGCGTCGGCAGCACCTTCTTCTTCAAGGGAGGTGGGCAGTTCTTCGAAGCCGCGGCGGTCCTTCTCGTTTTTATCCTGCTTGGCCACTGGCTGGAAATGCGTGCCCGCGCGGGTGCGTCGTCCGCGATCAAGGCGCTGATGAACCTCACACCGGCGAAGGCCTCTGTTATCCGAAACGGCGCCGAGGTTGAAGTCCCCACGGCAGAGGTGCTGGCAGGGGAGATCGTCGTGATGCGGCCGGGCGGCAAGATTCCGGTTGACGGCACGGTCGAGACCGGCGAATCGCTGGTCGACGAGTCCATGCTCACCGGCGAGTCGATGCCGGTCCAGAAGGGCCTGGGCGCCACGGTGATCGGCGCGACGATCAACAAGAGCGGCAGCTTCCGTTACAAGGCGACGAAGGTCGGAGCCGACTCGGCGCTGGCTCAGATCGTAAAACTCGTGCAGGAGGCGCAGAACTCAAAGGCGCCGGCACAACTGCTGGCGGACAAGGCCGCGCAATGGCTGGTGATCGCAGCGATCGTGATCGGCCTTGCAACCTTTGGCGTGTGGTTCTTGTGGATCGGAAAGCCGCTCCTGTTCGCTATGACCCTGACCATAACGGTCTTCGTGATCGCCTGCCCGGATGCGCTGGGACTCGCCACGCCGATGGCGGTCATGGTGAGCACCGACTTGGGCGCAACGAACGGCATTCTGTTCAAGAACGCCTCGGCGCTCGAAGAGGCCACTAAGCTCAACGTAATCGTCTTCGACAAGACCGGTACGCTCACAGTCGGCCAGCCTGAAGTCGTTGAGATCGTGACCGCGGACGGGGTCACCGAAGATGTGGTGCTGACTGCCGCCGCAGCCGTAGAGCAGGGGTCCGCCCATCCGCTGGCCCAGGCAGTCCTGCGCCGGGCGGCGAAACTCACTGTCGCAGCTCCGACTGGATTCGAAAGCCTGAGCGGCATGGGAGCGCGAGCCGAGACCGCGGGCGGAACTGTGTTTCTCGGCAACCGGCTGCTGATGGATACGCAAAAGCTCGCGCTCGGACGCCTGGAGGGCGAAGCCACCCGGCTGCAGGGGGATGGCCGCACCGTGGTCCATGTGTCTCAGGCCGGTCGCGTGATCGGCCTCATCGCCATCGCCGATGCGATCAGGCCAACCTCTAAAGCAGCAGTGGCAAAGCTGCGTGAACGCAAAATCGAGGTGGTGATGCTGACCGGCGACAACGCGGCCACGGCCAAACGCATTGCCGTGGATCTCGGTATCGACACTGTGTTGGCCGACGTGCTGCCGGCCCAGAAGGCCGAGAAGGTGAAGGGGCTGCAGGCCACGGGTAAAAAGGTCGGGATGGTGGGCGACGGGGTCAACGACGCGCCAGCTCTTACCCAGGCAGACGTAGGGTTTGCCATTGGAGCCGGCACGGACGTCGCCATGGAAAGCGCTGACGTAGTGCTGATGAAGAGCGACCCGTACGACATCGTCGGCGCAATCGAGCTGTCGCGTGCGACGGTGCGCAAGATGCACCAAAATCTTTGGTGGGCGGTGGGCTACAACTTGCTCGCGTTCCCGCTCGCTGCAGGCGTCTTATACCCATTCGTAATGAGTCCGGAGGCGGCAGCGCTGTCAATGTCCGGCAGTACCCTCATCGTGGCGATGAATGCGCTGATGCTGAAGCGCACTAAGCTGGCGGGCATCCGTCAGCCGGGTAAGAACGCGGTGCCCGGGAAGCGTGGTATGGCAGCGATGCCGGCACAAGGTGGGGTGCCCGCGGCGGCGGCAACCCCGGAGCCGGCCAAGAAGTCTGCGGCACCAGCAAAACCCGCAGGCTAACACGAAAGCGGCCTCGGTGAGGGTCAACATCAAGCGCACAGCCGGCGTATCCGCGTCCGCTACTGACGGCAGGAGTAGAGGTGGCGCGGATGAGCCGGTTGAAGAAGTGCGCCGGAAGTTCCACGAGCATCTTGCGACGAGCCTGCCCGTCGTAGACTGCGCAGGCTGTTCCGGCACAGGTCCGCGTTGACGGTTTTGGGGAGGTCTCAGTGCACTGGACGAAGGCGTCGACAAATTCGCTATGGCATTCCATAAACTGATTGAAGATCTTGCTAAGACATCGCCAAGGTATAGTTGGAGAGGGCAATGAGAGCGAAGCCCGTTTGCGGGAGGCGCCCGAGCCAGCGATGCTGGTCAACGTGCCGAAACCCAATAGAGCTTACTACACCGATGTTCCCATCCCGCCATCCGTCAGTAGGTGTGTTCGGCGCTCATGGTTTCAACCTGCCCTGCAACCTGTGGATAAACGCATCGTAACTGCCATGAGCAGCAAGAAACCAACCGTCAATGCCGAACTGGAGAAACTTCAGCATGAATCATTCAAGTACTTTTTGCATGAGACGAATCCAGCCAACGGGCTTGTGATCGACAAGACCGAAGCAGATTGGCCCGCAAGTATTGCCGCCACCGGCCTCGCGTTGGCATCTTACCCGGTGGCTGTCGAGCGCGGATTTATGCCGCGCGCCGCGGCGGTAGAACGAACGCTGACGACGCTGCGCTTTTTCTGGAACAGCCCGCAAGGCCCCGAACCTGACGCGACCGGCTACCGGGGCTTTTACTATCATTTTCTCGACATGCAGACCGGCCGGCGGGCCTGGAAATGCGAGCTGTCAACAGTAGACACTGCTTTTCTGCTGGCGGGCGCGTTGACGGCAGGAACGTATTTTGCCGCCAAAACGCCGGACGAACATGACATCCGCATGCTTGCCGACGCGCTTTATCGACGCGCAGATTGGCAGTGGGCGCAAGACAGCGGCGCAACGGTCACGCACGGATGGAAACCCGAGAGTGGATTTCTCAAGTACCGTTGGGAAGGCTACGACGAGGCGTTGTTGTTGTATATCCTGGGTCTTGGCTCTCCAACTCATCCGCTTCCCGAGGGCAGCTACACCGCGTGGTCTTCCACTTACCAGTGGAAAATCTGTTACGGACAAGAGTATCTTTACGCCGGACCATTGTTCACGCACCAGCTGTCGCATGTCTGGATCGACTTTCGCGGCATTCAAGACGCCTTCATGCGCGATAAAGGCATCGATTATTTCGAGAACAGTCGCCGTGCAACTTATGTGCAACAACAGTACGCGATCAATAACCCACTCCAGTTCGAGAACTATAGCCACCATTGTTGGGGAATCACCGCAGGCGATGGCCCCGGCCCCGACACTATCGAAGTGAATGGCATCGCGCGCCAATTCTTCAATTACGTGGGGCGTGGCGTGCCGTACGGACCAGACGACGGAACGATCGCACCGTGGGCCGTCGTGGCGTCGCTCCCATTCGCGCCCGAGATCGTATTGCCCGCACTCGACTACTGCATACACCAGGCTAAATTGACCGAGCTGAACCCGTACGGCTTCAAAGCGTCTTTTAACCCGACGTACCCGGGAAAGTTCCGCAATTCGCCTGGCTGGGTGTCATCGTGGCATTACGGGCTTAATCAAGGGCCGATCATTCTGATGATCGAGAATTATCGGACCGGATTATTGTGGCAATTGATGCGAACCTGCCCATACATCGCCGGCGGCTTGCGTCGCGCGGGTTTTGGCGGAGGTTGGTTGTGACCTCTGCCAAAGGGATTTCGTGACACGCGACGGCGAAGCCGAGACCGGCCCGCTCAGGGGAAAACATCGTCTCCCTGGATCGCATGAGGGCCCGACTGCTTACTGATGCTCCAGGAGCGCCAGTTGCCACGTATTGAGCAGCAAAGAATGCTCGGCACATGAACCATCAACCAATAGCAAGGCTCGACTGGACCTACGCCTACTTGGTGTTGAGTCTCGAGTTGGCGTTCGTCTGGGTCGTACTGTTCGTATTCCGGAAGGATGTCCGCCGAAGCATGCTACGTGTGAGTCTGGGGACCATGTTTCTCGGATTGACGGAGCCGCTTTTCGTGCCGAAGTACTGGAATCCGCCAACTCTCTGGGACCTGGCACGCAGGACTGGTTTTGATTCGGAAAGCCTGCTGTTCTCGTTCGCGATAGGTGGCATCGTCGTCGCGGCGTACTGGGTAATTTTCGGCGTGCCGTCCTCGGAAAGTATACCGCATCAGCGCGGACTTTCTCGTCACCGTTTTCATCGGTACGCGATTCTTTTTGTTCCGCTGCTGTTCCTGATCCTGCTGGTGTCCTCTCGCATCAATCCGATCTACGTATCCGCCATTACCTTGGCGGCTGGTTTCTTCGTGACCATCTTCTGCCGTCCGGATTTGTGGAAAAAGATGCTGGTTAGCGGCGCGCTCTTCTTCCTGCTGTATTTCATCTCTTTTGCGCTTTTCAGTTGGACATTTCCGGACTATGTCGCCTCAGTGTGGAATCTGAAAGTCATTTCGGGGATTCGGATCGTGGGAGTGCCACTAGAATAGCTGATGTTTGCGTTCACCTTCGGTCTTTACTGGTCGAGCATATATGAGCATCTAGCATGGAAACGGAATGTTCCGGTAATAGCTGTACACGCACAGCAACCGAGGAGAATCGGTGGGCCGTGAAGCCCAGACCCAATATGAACACACGACAAACGAAAAGGGACATCAGCGGTGCCTCATCACCTAACCCTGACCCAGGCCTCAAACATACTCGATAGGCACCGCAACTGCCCTTATCCAACCGTCCCAGCCATCTCCGAATTTCACATCCTGCATGAGACGCCCAGTAGTCGCGGCCAGTTGCCGGCGTAAACACCTATCGTGATGCAGTCCGATTTCAAAACGGTGGCGAAGTTCTATTGCAGAGATTGGCCGAAGGCTGGAGGGTAGCGCTTTCTGGATCTTTCCTCGACCGAGGAACGGGAGGCAGCACCAAACGAACAACAGCCCGTGATGGTCTGATTGGGTTGGGTGAGGCCTTACTTGAGGCTGTCACGGTTAGCGCGGAACGAGACGGCATAGCACACTCGCTTCTACGGACGCGATGGCCTCGGCCACCATGCGCGCCTATTTTGGCGTTCGGGTTGCGCGGGACGGCCGTCAAGAGTTTCTCATTGCTGAATCTACGAACGGCGCACGACACCAATGGGACGACGGAGGAGAAAAAGTCTTGACTGTTCGCCGCCCTTGCCGTCGCGTACCGCCGACTAATGGTCATTTCTCGCACTTAATGCGTAGCTGCCCCACCCCAACGACGCGCGAGAAAGTTGTAGATGGGGACGAACACGAGTCCGGAGTAGACCCCATAAAGGAAGCTCTCAATCAATCCCAGAAAGAAGCCCCAGAACGTCAGCCACTTGAAAGCGGGCAGCACCGCTTCTAGGGCTGGTGCCATGTGCAGACTGGGCGGCACGATCAATCCGTAGATAACGCACAGGATGAAACTGATGGCGGTAAAGGCTCCCATCGACCAGCTCACGAGTTTGATATTTAGCATTACTTTTGCTCCTTATACATGTCTTTACGTACGAACAGTAAATTCTGCGACTGAGAGCACGAGAAGAGAATCTGATGCACTTCAACCGCTCCTTCGCCCCGGCCCATTGCCTTGCCGCCCGTCTCGACGATCTAGTGTCATGTCCCACAAATAACTAGCATAAATAGTCGAGGTGAGCTAAGCTGCACGGCATGATTACAGGCCGTTCCAAGATCCCCCTCAGCCCAGGATTTGGCAACAAAGACCGGCTGGATCTCATCGCGCTCATGGCGGTCTCCGAAGACTCTTCTCGGCCTCCCCCAGACAGCAGCCGCGCATTCAATGCTGGCGGGCTCGAGCGTTCGCGGCCGTTGCTTCTTGAGCCACGGTTTGCCCTACGAGCTCACCCGCTGGGACACCAGATCCCCGCGCGCCGCGACTGCAGCGAATGCAGCCGCCGACAGACGCGCTAGAACGAGCAGCGGCACTCCCACGGCCCACATCGCTCGTGCTCTGTATCGTGCGTCTCATTGCCGCCTCGGTGCCTGCATCCGGCCCTAGCTGCCGTCCCGTCACGGCGCCGCGCGGGCGACGTCCGGCGGGAGCGAAGGTTCTCTTGGAAACCCTCCGAAATCTCTGAGTCTGAGATGAAGATAGACGAGAAGACTCAAGATTGCCGCGAAGAAGCACCAGATCGAGACGACCGCACTGACCTGAACGACGTACGCCGCGATGTAGGATAACAACGCCAACACGCCGAACATATTGACAAACTTGTGACTTGAGAAGAAGCAACTGACACATGTCGCCGCAAGGTAGAACGCAATCATCGGAACCAGATAGAAATGCGGAGACACGTAGACGATGTGCTTGCCGACGACTTCAGCGACCACCGGGCGGGTCACGATGAAATAGAGCAGGTAGAGGCCCACGGCGATCCCGGCGGCCTGGAACGCGAAGATTGTCCGCTTACGCCAGCGTACTGCTTCCAGAAAGCCGATGGCGAACGGCACGTACATTGGCCACAGCACGTGCGAAAACCCTGAATACACATACGTCATGATCTGCTTGAGGAGCGGCGCGTCGTGGTGAAATGTCAGCCAGATTACGCCTTCGGCAAGCTGCTGAATCCCGAAAAGCAGGGGAATCATGGCAAAGGGTAGCTCGGCTGGTGCTTTCGTACTTCGGAGCGTCGCCACTCCAATCGCAGACAGGGTGATCCCAGCAGTGAAACTTGCCGAAGCTGAAAAGCACATCGCAATCGGTTCCTTTCGTTCTGACTGCTATTCCAGCCAGGCAGAGATCTCTAATATTGCAGACTCGGCTGCAGATTGCTGCTCGGCGTTTCCCAGGCAGCAGCGGCGCATTCAATGCTGGTGCCCGCTCGAAGTCGGATTCACGGCGCGACTCCGCCCTTCATCTGTTGTCTTATTTTCATCACTGGGTTTTTGACGGTCACGTCCGCCGTGCCCACCATGCCCGCCGTGTCCGCCGTGTCCGAACAAGTGCATCCCGATGAAGACCACGCCGATCACAATCCAGAACCAGTTTGCCGTAAACCATGCCATGACTTTTTCCCCCTCCATTTAGTTTAGAGAGCCGTTCGCCATCATCAACTGCAGGACCGCAGATTCGATCAAAAACCTAACCCGGCGTAGCCGGAACCAAACAGGTCCGGTTATGATTGCGGAGTGAGCCTTGAACTCTTAACCGAGCGACACGCTGCACAGATCGAAGGCGTGTTGGGTTGCTGGGACCGGATGCTGATCTTCGGAACGTTGCCGGGGATCTGCTTTGCCGGGGGAATGACATCGTTTTTGTTTGAGCGGAAGATCCGGATATTCGATTATCCGAAGTTCGCCGAACCTTTTCGCGGCCGCATCCGTGAGAATGCGGAGCGGATGGCCGCGGAGGCCGGCCTCGAAATCGAGTTTGTCCGCAAGCGGAACTTCCGGAAGGAAGACCGCGTGAAAGAACTCCTGGCCAAGCGAGGGGAGCAGGCCGCTGGTCTGGTGTGCATTTTCTCCGCGATGGAACCCTGCTCGACGTACAAGCCGTGGCACAACAAGCAAACCGGCAAGACGTATCTGGTGCCGGATGACGGCAAGTGTCTGCACTACTACTTCTACTTCGTCGACGAGGATCTGGGCCTGTGCCACGTCCGGGTGCCAACCTGGTTGCCTTGCCGACTGCAGATCTGCTTTAACGGGCACAATTGGCTGGCGGGCCAACTGCGCAAACTGGCCATCGACTATCGAATGGCCGACAACGCCTTCGCCCACATTGCGGACTGGCAACGAGCCCAGCGCATTTCCAATGCTTGGGAAGCCAAACGGATCCACGCGAGGCTGAACGAGCTGGCGCGGCGCTGTTGTCCGATCTATCGGGACTTCGCCACCGGCTACCACTGGAGCGTGGATCAGTGCGAGTACGCCACCGACATCGTCTTCCGCCAACAGGCCGATCTCCAAGCCATCTACGGGAATCTGGCGCGCACGGCGATTCACACAGTCAAGCCGGACAACATCGCCACCTTCCTCGGACGAAAACTCAGCACGCAGTTCGAGGGCGAAATGGGAAACCGATTCAACATCCGCATCGAAGGAACGCGGATCAAACACACCATGGGGCCGGTTTCAATCAAGCTGTACGACAAGTTCGGCCTCATTCTCCGGATCGAGACTACGGTTAACGATCTGACCTTTTTCAAGCACTACCGCGAGGTAGAACACCGCAACGGCTCGAAAGAAACCAAATGGGCATCTATGCAGAAGACCATCTACAGTCTGCCGGCTTTACGCGAACTGCTGGAAGCCGCCAACCGCCGTTATCTGGAATTCCTCTCAACCATTGAAGATCCCCGCGCGGGGAGGAAGAAGCTCGACAAGCTCTCACAAACCGTCGAACAAGAAGGACGCTGCTATGCCGGCTTCAACCTGTTTGATCCCAGTGACGAAACGCTGCTTTGCTCGATCGTTCGCGGCGAGTTCAATATCAGCGGACTACAGAACAAAACCCTTCGCCGCCATCTTCCCGAACTGAACAGCGGCCAGGTGTCGCGCCTCTTGAAACGTCTCCGCACCCACGGGCTCATCAAGAAAGTCGGCCGCACCTACAAATACTACGTCACTTCATTCGGTAAGGACATTGTCGCTACCGCCCTCAAGCTCAGAGAACTTGTCCTCATCCCCCAACTCGCGGCAACCCATGCCCTCTAATTTCGATTTCCTGCCGGAAATCGTCAGAATATTAATGGATAGGTTCTAAAGCGACGAGATCTCGTGAACGCTACCGTTACATTACATCTATCTACCAAGCGTAGTTAGCCTCAGTGCCTTTTCCCTTAAGCGCCGTGGCCCGACTGTCCTCGTCGTAGTCGTGGCTGTCCGCAATCGCCTTCTCGAAGATGGATGGGATTCGAGGTCATCCCCCGCAGTCCATCCTCTTCGATCAAACGCCGGACCCCCCGCTGGCGACCAGGTCGCGGCTGTAGTCCAGCCAGATGGATTGCCCCAGCGTTCCCAACCGTTTCAAGGGGTTGCTGCTCCTGATTCCACATTCCTGCTTTCAAGCCTTGCGACTTTTGCCACTCGACGCCGGTGACGCTCCGCGCCGCTGAAGCGTGCGTGGAGAAATATTCCGACCAACTCCCAAGCAACCGTGTTGGTGACCACGCGACCGCCCAGGCAGATCACGTTCATGTCGTCGTCCTCGACCCCCTGATGCGCCGAGAAGCTCTCATGGATCAGACACGCCCGCACATCGGGTACCTTGTTGGCGGCGATGCACGCACCCACGCCACTGCCGCAGATGGCCACCCCTCGATCCACCTCTCCGCGAGCAACCGCACGGGCCAACGGCACCACAAAGTCCGGATAATCATCATCCGGATTCGGTTGGCTATCCCCAAAGTCGACCACTTCGTAGTGAGCCTCACGCAACATCCTGGAAAGATATTCCTTCGACTCGAATCCTCCATGATCGGCAGCGATACCGATTCGCCTCGGGGAATCAGACATTGTTCTTCCCCAGCAGGGCCAGTGCCCGCCTGCAGACGTTCTCAACGGTAAGCCCGTACTCGCGCATCAGGACCGGCCCGGCCCGGGCGCGGACGCGCCGAAATGATCGAGGCCAATCACGTCGCAGAGGTCGCCCACGTAGCGATGCCATCCCTGCGTCGCTCCCGCCTCCACAGCCAGCCGAGCGCGGATTCCAGGTGGAAATACGGATTGGCGATACTCCTCCGTTTGCCGTCGAACAGCTCCCAACTGGGCATGGACACGAGGCGCGTCTGAAACGTTTTTCTTTTCTAGTTCACGCTGTGCTTCTACGATCAGACCCACTTCCGACCCGGACGCGATCAAAATAATTTGCGGCTGGCCGTTGGCGGCGTCTGCGAGGATGTACGCCCCTTGTTTCAGCCCCGCGGCGGAGGCATAGCGACTTCGGTCCAGGGTCGGTACGCCCTGACGAGTTAGGATGAGCGCGACTGTTATAGTTCGCGACCGGTGGCGTGCCAGATTTCCTCCAGGACGGTATCGATGTTCTCAATATCGATGTTTTGATCATTGCGCAATTATCCACTCCTTGGCGAACAGTTATGCGCGGAAAGCAATTCGACGACTTCGTCGAATCGTCACAGCCGAAGGGCCTTCATCTCTTGTTCGGCCCGAGCCCAGTCATCCTCCGCCGACCCTTCGGTGCGCCCTCGGGCTTCCCAATATGAATACGCTAACCGTTCAGTTTCAAGTTCTTGGGTATCATTGCCGCCTAGCACCGTCCCGGAGGCAGTCTTAGCAGCCGGTTCTGTCTGTGAAGTATGGTGTTTTGACATAGAAATTCGATTCCTTTCAATATTCTGTGATGCTACGTTACTTCTTAAGGTTGAATCACTGGGACAGGGCCGCTCAGCAAGCGCTTCAGTGCGGTAAACCCGTACTCGCCACCAGCACCGTTGAGCCGGCGGCCCCGCACGCCTCCGCTGAAAGCACTCTTATCCTGAGTGAGGCGAACGTTGTTATTCTTACCTGTCAGCCTTGCGAGGCAGTTCATCCGCCCAATACCCCTCGCGGTTGCAGTGCCGATGCAATTTTGTTTCGTAATCGCGTGTGATAAGAGCTTCTTCCGTATATTCGGGCCCCTGCTTGATGGTTTCACGAGTCAGGTTGATAAAGACTTTTGATTCTTCCCAACTGATTCGTTCAATCCATCGCGTCGAAATCAGGACCTTTTTGCCCGGCCACCAGTTTCCCGTATCAACGATCAAGTAACGAATGGCCCACGTCTCGTCATCAATGACAAAATCCTCGACGTCGCCGATCGCTCCGTCCTGGGCCTGGATCGTCCGGCCAGTGACATCCTGCGTGCTGCGAAGGTGAGGATCGTCATCTTCTTTGTGACGAGTGGTTTCGGACCATCCACCTTGTCCACGAACAGGATAGCCTACGGATCCCCACATGTACGGGCCGCCCCAGTATCCCGGCCAGCCGTAATAGGGGTAGTACTGCATTTCGTACTGGCGGGAAACTGGTTTGTCGGCATCCAGGGATGGACTGTTCTCGATCTGCTTTCTGGTCAGGTCCACTGGGATGACTTTGTCATCCGTGCGGGCCGGGTCCAGCGCATAAGGCGAAATGAGAACCTGCCGGCCGGTCAGCCAGCCGCCTGTGTCAGCAACGAGATATCGAA
>JBDTPK010000014.1:0-16452 GCA_039932735.1 Nitrospirota bacterium | reverse complement strand
GCGGCCATCACCGGGTTCCGACCGAGAGGCTGAGGTGATGGCCTCCGTACCGGCGATGGTTGAGCATATTCGGAACAGTGGGCTCTTTCCGCTGCCTCCTGATCCGGTCAGTATGAGCACCGCTGAATCCTCCGGTAGTGGTAGTACGCCAGCTATCCGTGTACCGTTAAATCTGGCGTCGAAGTTCAAGCTGCTGGGAGTGGTGATCGGCACTCATGAGGGGGTCTCAGCCATCGTTGAAGAACTTTCCAGCAAACGCCAACTTTTTTTCCGGTTGCACGACCACATCCCCGATATCGGTGAGATCACCGAAGTCCGTCGGGACGGGATGGTCGTTCGTCAGGGTGATCAACAAGAGCTGCTTGAACTCGCCGCCTCGCAGATCGAGAAGCCTCCCTCTGTCCCAACACCAGCAGGAGCAGCCGCAGCTCCACCGCCTGGAAGCCCAGTGCGTACTGTGCTCGATCGGAGAGACGTTGATCAAGCGATGGGTGATCTACCCAAGCTCTTGTCCCAGGCGAGAGCCGTGCCCTACTTGGTGAATGGAGCAATGAATGGGTTCCGTTTGGATTTTATTGCCCCTTCCAGCTTTTATGAGAAAATCGGTTTGAAGTACGGGGATGTTCTCCAGCAGGTCAATGGCGTGGAGATTCGCGATCCTGGCACGATGCTCACCCTGTTCCAGCAACTTCGCAACGAGCGCGCCGTGAAACTCGATGTCTTGCGCAACAATCAGCGCACCACGATGAACTTCGACATCCGCTAAGGGTCAGCGCCCTTCCTATACCCTCTCCCCTACCAACGCAGTGACGCCCTCAGGTTTCTTGTTCAACATTTCTCCTGTGCTCAGACCAGGGACGAACCCCCTGTCAACATGAAGTACCCTGCATTGAAGACGATGTGCAGCGTGATTGAAGGAAGAACAGAACCAGAACGATCACGAAGAACCCCAAACAGCAGCGAGGGAAACACCGTTGACAAGGCCCACGGGAGCGAATGTGTTGCGAGGTGCGCACCGACAAATACGACAGACGTGAGGATATTGGCGATGCTGATTCCGAGCAACAATCGCTGCCCCCATTCACGAATCGATAACAACCCTTGCAGGCATCCACGGAACAAGAGCTCTTCGACCATCGGCTGCCAAAGCACAGCTGCAAGGAAGGGCACGGAGACGATGTAACGCCACGGTAAGGGTTGGACGACCGTCAGGAACGGCAAGAGAGTCCAGAAGGCTGCACCGACGGCGAGGCCGGAAAGAAATACCGGGGCGCGATAGAAGCCTGGCGCCGCTTTGAGGCCAAACCGCCCGCGCAGCGCCGACATGATATGGAGCGTGGTGGCGTTCACGTCCCACCGAAGTTTCCTGGGTTACCCCGGAAAACCTCGGCAGAATAGTGACGTAGTTGATGGTGTGTCACGTGACTACAATCGACGACGACCTCTCCATATGAGTGTCCCTATGGTCATCAGGAGTATGATCGGCATCAGAGCATCGTTCTTGCCAGCCTGAGCGATCGTACAACCACCACCTCCAGGTGAAACTACCCCCGTGTTGCCAGTAGGCACATCGAAGGTCGCCGTCACGGAAACGGCGGTATTCACGACACAGGCACCTGTGCCTGTACAACCATTGCCGCTCCAGCCGGTGAAGGTCGATCCCCCATCCGCCGTCGCTGTCAGCGTCACGGTGCTTCCACCAGGGAATTGTTCGTTACAGTCACCCCCGCAATTGATCCCAGCTGGAGTTGAGGCGACCGTTCCGGTCCCTGTGCCGTTCTTGGCGACCATCACCGTAAATGTCGAGGCTATGGAGTTCAGCGCATTGAACGCATTCAGCCAGCGGCCGCTTGACACAACGCCGTCCAGAAGTGCTGAGGCCTCGCCGGTGTTCAGAATCGCATTCCGAATCTGAGCCACCGTCAAGTTCGGGTTGGCAGCCAGCAGGAGGCCGACCACTCCTGTCACGTGCGACGTGGCCATTGAGGTGCCGGCTAAGAACTGATAGTCGGTCGTGGCATTGGGCGTGCCAGACACGCAATAGGCCTGCACGTCATCTAGGTAGATTCCATCTTCGACAATGCGGCTATCCGACCTAAAACTAAAGCGATACTGGACATTGGGTTTCCGATCCGGCAACTCTGCCATAGTAAACTGCTGGAAGGCTCCGCCTGTCGAACCAGTCCAGCTGCCCCCAGGGGACCAAGTGGCACCGCCGTCACCGGAGACCTCGGCCTGAATCCCATCAAAATGATCTTGTGTTGCCAGCAGCAACCGGCTTTCGAGCCGACAGCCTCGCTGCCTCGCCGTGCTGAAGATCGGGCCGGTCGCAACGGAGCCTGTGTCGTTGAGATAGTTTCCAGATGGGCTATCAGTCAGGCTTGTGGGCGCGCTGAAGGATTGGGTATTGGTGAACCCCCAGGAATTATTTTGACCGCTAAACGTATAGCCCAATCCGGCAGGATTCGAGTCGAAGTTATGGAACAAGAGGTTTGTGGTATTGCTGGTTGGCTTGGTGCTGTTGATGTCCACTCCCGGAGCCGCGATCTGCACCGAAGTGGTACCGTAGTTCGAGAAACTGGCTTTGGCGCCTGTTTGATCAATGGCTGCTACAGAAATCACATTGGGCAGCGCCGGCCCACAGTTGGTTGTTACGCTATAGCCGGCAGGAAACTGTGGAGTAATGTCGTTGTTCAAACCGTTTGGGTGATCGACGTCGCCATTGCCTGCTGCGGCGAGAACCATCACGCCGGCGGTATTGGCCGCTCTGAGTGCATCATATTCCACCTGACTGCACGGAGCACCCCCTGCAAAACTAGCATTGATCACACGAGCACCCTTTCTGACCGCATAGTCGATCGCCTGGGCGATGGCGGCGCTCGTCAACCCGTCGTCCACGCCACCTGCTTTCAGCGCCATCAGTTTGACCCTCTGCATCACTCCGGTGACGCCGGAATTGTTGTTGCCGACTGCCCCAATCGTTCCGGCAACGTGTGTACCATGACCGGGGTTTCCCGCGGTGAGGCTAATCGGATCCATCGGCTCACTGTCGTCGTGGCGAAAATCGTAACCGAAGACATCATCCACCAATCCATTACCATCGTTATCGATCCCGTCATTAGGGATCTCCCCCGGATTCCTCCACATGTTAGCAGCCAGATCAGGGTGATCATAGGCAATGCCGGTGTCGATGACCGCTATAATCACGTTGGAGCTGCCGGTGGTGATATCCCAGGCTTCTGGCGCATCGATATCGACATCTGCTGTGCCAACTGTCCCATTCACGTTCTGCCCGGAATTGTGAAGACCCCAGAGCGATGTGAGCTGCGTGTCGTTAGGAATGGCGGCTAATTGACGAATATAGTTCGGCTCGGCATATTCGACGGCTGGGCTGTGACGATACCGCGCCAGCGCATCTTCTACGTTCTCACCCTTGTCCAATTTCAAATGTTGAACCCGCTCCGCGCCTCCGGCAAAGGACGTGATCATCTGACCCCCAGCCGCCGCGATCGTGGCCTTGGAGGCACTGTCTTGGAATTTGACGATCACTTCTCCCGGCACATATTGCGCCCGCTCCACCGAGCTACCGGTCACTCGATTGAACCCTCTATTCTCCTGTATGGCATCGGCGGTGCTCGCGTCATTCCACAACACCAACGAGCCGGACGAACACGCCAGTGCGAATGCGGCTACGCGTATCCAGCGTGATCGCTTGGTAAATCTACTGCTCGACTTGCGAGAGCAGGTTTGGCTCGGCATATTCAACCTCCTGGAATGCAGATAACTGTTGCACCACCGTTTCGACAGATTTCTTACCCACGATTCGAACGTGGTGAACGCCGATACCCTTCATCATCGTAATCAGCTCCGTTCCGCTTTCTTTAAGAATGGCATCAACCCGTTCCTGAGACACGGACGGCTTGAACTTCACCAGGACTTCACCGGAAACAAATGACCGCTTCATCTTGGTCACTGTGGTTGTTTCCGTCTTGCTTGTTGATTGAGGACTATTGGTCTCGCATGCAGTCACAGCTAGACTCATGCAAGAGGCAAGGACACTCAGTATGAAAAAGACACGCGTACGGCCTGACATCAGAGAAGGCATTCTCATTGAACGCGGGTTGCTATATTTGTACCGTTATATACCAGCTAAATGAGGAATTCCTATTCCTTTCTTCAGGAATGGGAAAGCGGTCATGTTCCTAACGAGAGGATCAGCAACTGGCTGACTCCTAGCCTCATAAATTCATATGATTGTAACCGCGCTTTGAGTTGTGTTCACTGCAGATGGCGAACGATCTGACAGCGGCGTGCCCTACCAGAGTCGAACATACGGCTCCATCGTGAGAATCCCGCCATCCAGTATGTTCCAATCCGAAAATGAGTCTGAACGACGGTCGGTGAGTCTGAATGCCTGAACCCTGTTCTGCCTCGGTCTGGTTGATCCATGCTCCATCGTGTTGCCGTGCGGGTTGTGCGCATGCCCGCGTCCGGCATGCCGGCGAGATGGTCTGGAACAACGTCCTGCGTGCGCGGTGCGACGCCATGGCCGCCTCATTGTCGCTCAGCCTTGACGCGAGGGGATCAGGCTGTTTCACGGTGACGCTCACGTTGAGATACTGCTGGGAATCGGGTGCGGATTTCAACTTCTCATGTTCCGCATTGCCAAACCATATCCGCATTCACTCGATAAACTGATCCCGGTCTGTCTTAGGGTCGCGGAAGGCCCCATCCGTAATCCCGTCCGGAAACGCATTGACCTGCGCAATCGTGTGCGGCCATGCCGCTCCCTGTCGATCACCCTGCCTCCCATCATCCCCGATTCAGAACGGTACCCGCTCAAACTCAGGCTCCTTTGAAATAAAACCCGGCTCCAGCCTCATCGTATATTGGAAGAGTCTCGTCCTTGTCATCTATAGATTGGAGGAGTATTCTTTGAACTTCCAACGGTTAGAGCCTTGTCCCGAGACCGACGGGCTTTTTCAGGGATAAACTTTCCATTCCATTTGGTGTTCTGTGATGAACGGCGAACATAGCGGTCGTCCACTGTTAGGAGGGATCCTCGAAGACAAATTCGGCTTGTCCGAAGCCAAGTTGCTTGAAGCCATCAATATTCAAGCAGCTAAGGGTGGGCGCATCGGAGAGATCTTGGTCCGGATCAGGGCGATTACCGAAGAGCAGCTCCTCCAGGCGCTGGCCATTCAATTTGACCTTCCCTGGCTCTCACATCTTGATGTGAGCCAGGTTGACCATGAATGGGTCAAGAAAGTACCGATCCACTTTGCCCGCCGCTATCACGTGCTCCCTCTCAAGACAGAGGATGGATCTGTGCTTGTGGCCACGACCGATCCCATGGAAACGGCTGCATTGGACGACCTCCGGCTGTTGCTCGGGCTTCCGATCAAACCGGTGCTGACGACCAGCCTCTCGCTCCTGGCTTGCCTGAATCGCGTGTACGATGAAGCGGCGCGTCCTGCAGGCGCAGAGGAAGTGATGGAGGATATTGCAGCGGGAGAAAGCCTGGACCAAATTGCTCATGAGTTGGATGAACCGCAAGACCTCCTCGATGCCACAGACGAAGCCCCTATCATTCGATTAGTCAACTCCGTGCTCTTCCAAGCGGTCAGGCAGCGCGCGAGTGATGTTCATTTCGAATCGTTCGAACGAGGTCTGATCGTTCGATATCGCATTGACGGGGTGCTTTATCCCGTCTTAACCCCTCCCAAACATCTGCAGGCGAGTATTATCGCGCGTCTAAAGATCATGTCGGATCTCAACATCGCAGAAAAACGCTTGCCGCAGGATGGCCGATTCCGGATTCGGACAGCAGGAAGGGATGTCGATCTGCGTGTCTCGGTGCTGCCGACCTCACATGGAGAACGAGTGGTCCTGCGTCTGTTGGAGAAAGAGAATCGTCTGTTGAACCTCTCGGAAATGGGGTTTTCGCAGGATCGGTTGGGAATCATCAATCAGCTGATCCAGTTATCGCACGGCATCATTCTTGTGACCGGGCCGACCGGGAGCGGGAAAACGACGACGCTCTATGCCGCATTGACTCAGATTAATGCGCCGGACAAGAATATTATTACCGTCGAGGATCCGGTGGAATATCAGCTGCTCGGCGTGGGCCAGATGCAAGTCAATCCCAAGATCAATCTGACGTTTGCCGCGGGACTCCGATCGATTCTCAGGCAAGACCCCGATGTCATCATGATCGGCGAAATCCGCGATCGTGAAACCGCTGAAATCGCGATTCATGCCTCACTCACGGGGCATTTAGTCTTTTCCACGCTCCATACCAACGATGCTGCAAGTGCGGCCACCAGATTGATCGACATGGGCATCGAACCGTTTCTCGTCGCTTCCTCGGTGGTCGCCGTCTTAGCGCAACGGTTGCTACGGCAGGTCTGTTCGGACTGCAAGCAGCCCTATCACCCAGCCGATGAAGAACTCATTCGGCTCAGTATCGTCCCACCGAAGGTACGCCCCACCTTCTTTCGTGGAGCCGGATGTCCGGCCTGTTCTCAAACCGGCTATCGAGGCCGAACAGGCATTTTTGAACTCCTGGTGCTGGATGATGAGATCCGCCGCCTCATCGGCAACAAGGCAGACTCGGGATCGATTCGTCAAGCCGCGATGGCCAAGGGGATGGTCACGTTGAAAGATGAAGGGGCGGAAAAGGTGTTTCATGGGGTCACGACGACCGAAGAATTGATGCGGATTACCCAGCAGGAAGTTGAGATTTAGCAGGATGCCTGTCTATCAATATAAAGGCTATCGAAACGACGGCGGAGCCGCAACCGGCATCATCGATGCCGAGAGCCAGAAGGTTGCGCGCGTCAAGTTGCGGAAAGTCGGTGTCTTTCCCACCGATATGGTGGAACAAGGCTTGGGCACGACCGGCACGACCACCAGAATGTCCGGCAAACCCCCTGCTGGAATCGGCCGTTCCCCTGCCCTCAGCACGACCGATGTGGCCATGATGACCCGACAGCTGGCGACCCTCCTCGTCGCTGGGCTACCCCTGGTCGAGGCGCTCGGGGTGATGGTCGATCAAACCGAGAAGAAACCCGTGAAGAGCCTCATGGCCGATATCCGCGAAGAAATCCGTGGAGGAGCGTCCTATAGCGCGGTGCTCGAGCGCTACCCTCGTGAGTTCTCCCAGATTTATGTGCACATGGTGCGAGCCGGTGAAGCCAGTGGGGCGTTGGATCAGATCTTATTCCGCCTTGCGGAGTTTCTGGAAAAACAGTTGGCGCTCAAGCATAAAGTGACAAATGCCGTGCTCTATCCTGCCCTGATGTTGATCGTCGGTGTCTCGGTGCTGTTTTTTCTCATGACTTTTGTCGTACCGAAAATTACCGCCGTCTTTACCAATTTGAGGCAGGCCCTCCCTTGGCCGACCATCGTGCTGATGAACATCAGCCATTTTCTTGCAGACTATTGGGCGGTGATACTTGGGGGGGTGGGTCTGATCTCGTGGGCAGCGCGTCGAGCGATGAAAACGGAAGCGGGCCAGCTCACGGTTGATCGATGGCTGCTAAAGATTCCCCTCATGGGCGAAGTAGCCAGAATGGTCGCCATCTCGCGGCTCACGAGCACCTTGGCTACCATGTTAGCGAGCGGGGTGCAGTTGTTGGATGCCATGGACGTCGCGAAGCGTGTGATGAATAATCGTGTGCTGGAGTATGCGGTCGAGGGAGCCAGACAGAATATTCGTGAAGGGGAAACGATTGCCGAGCCATTGAAGCGCAGCGGAGAATTTCCTGCACTGGTCACCCACATGATTGCAGTCGGTGAACGAAGCGGTGAGATGGAAGAGATGCTGCGCCGTATCGGACAGATTTATGATGGGGAAGTGGATCGAGTCATTACGCGGTTTACGTCGCTCCTGGAACCCATCATGATCCTGTTCATGGGTGTCTTGGTGTTCTGTATCGTGGTGGCAATCTTGCTGCCGATCTTTGAGATGGGGCAGATGGTTCGCTAGCCGGAGGCTGAAAAGCCCGCCAGCAGCGTTCTCGCATCGTTCAGACCCTCAACGTACCCCGGAGGGTACGCCTCGGGCCTTCGCTCGTTGCGGCTTTGGTGGACAGCCTTTTTGAGCCTCCGGCAGCATGTTCTGCCGATGTACCACAGGAACGCACGTTTGAAGCTCTTGTGTGGTGAAATGGCCTTTCCGCAGCCTGCTAGAACCAGTGATCAGTCTACAGTGATAGGGATAAGTCTAACGGGAGGTGTTCGATGAGGGGAAGAGTGCAGGCCGAGGGTATGTTGACGATGTGGAGCAGGAAACACCGGCGCCGAGGTTCCCTTGCCTCACGCCTTGCGCCTCGTGTCTGCTGTAGGGACGCAGGGTTTACGTTCATCGAGATCATGGTCGTGGTGGCCATTCTCGCGATCCTCGCAGCCTTGGTCGTCCCTCGCATCATGGGACGGACCGATGATGCGAAGCGCACAGCGGCAAAAGTTCAAATTCGAAATATCGAAGGAGCCTTGCAGCTCTACAAGCTCGACAACGGTGTTTATCCCACGACTGAACAGGGATTGAAGGCCTTGGTGGAAAAACCTTCTATTGGGGTGGTCCCAAAGAAGTGGAAACTCGGCGGATATCTTCCAAAACTTCCTGAAGATCCCTGGGGAACCCCCTACAAGTATCTAAGCCCCAGTCAGACTCCCGTTCAGAATACCGGACAGAGTCCCAGCCTTAGAGGTGAGTACGATATTATCTCTCTCGGTACCGATAGCGAAGTGGGGGGCGAGGGGGTCAATGCCGATATCACCAACTGGAATCTGGACAAGGATTAGCAGGATGCTGAGAAAACCCGCCAGCTTCGCTCTCGCTTCGTTCAGCCCTTCAACGTACCCCAGCGGGTGCGCCTCGGGACTAGACTCGCAGTGGCCTTGCTTGGAAGAAGGGGCGTCCTTGTGCGAAGAGGCTGTCTTGGCCA
Source organism: Nitrospirota bacterium (assembly GCA_039932735.1). Taxonomy (GTDB): domain Bacteria; phylum Nitrospirota; class Nitrospiria; order Nitrospirales; family Nitrospiraceae; genus Palsa-1315. The sequence goes on along the minus strand of JBDTPK010000014.1, from coordinate 7,501 downwards.
ACGCAGGGCGGGTGAGAAGTCTGGCCTTTGTGAGCCTCCTGCGGGACAGTCCATTGTCATCCACGGAAGCAGATCGGTTTCACAGGTCTCGCCTTTCGCGCTTGTCACGCGCCTCCCGCCTACTACCTCAGGCGTTACGCGCTTCGCGTGGATTCACCATTCTGGAAATCCTCATTGTGCTGTTTTTGCTCGCCGGTTTACTGGGCATCGTCCTGCCTCGAATTTCGCTGGAAGAAAATCTCGGTTCTGTCGGTCGGCGGATGGTCGGAACCGTGCGATCCCTCCAGAGTCTCGCCATGGAGACCCAACAGACGCTCCGCTTGTACATTGATATCGACCGAGGGGTCTATTGGCTGATGATTCTGGATGGGAACCAAGAAAAGGTGCCGATCGAAAACCCCATTTGGGCCACACCGTTACACCTCCCAGACGCCATTCGATTTTCAGACATCGTGATCGCTCGAATAATAAAAAGCGCAGGTAGGGTCGATCTGTCCTTCTACCCCACGGGAAGGATCGATCCGGCAACGATGCATTTAGTGGATGACCATAACAACCTTCTGGCCATTGCCATTGAGCCAGTGACAGGCGCAATCCGCATGAGTGATGAGCGGATTGAGCCTCCCCTTCCTATACCACTCATCATTCTCGATCGAGTGAAACCATTGCTGAAGATGACAGAACCCGTCAAGGAGTCGCCTCAGCCATGAGCACGCTGGGTCATCACAGAAGGTGCGTCTATGGGGAATGAACGGGGCTTCACCTTATTGGAAGTATTGATCGCGCTTGGCATTCTCGCGCTGGCACTGCCGATCTTATTAGGACTTCGGAATTGGGATCTCGACCTTCATGCGAGAGCCAAGGATCTCACGACTGCCACGATCCTCGCTCAGGAAAAGTTGGTCGAAACGGAGTTGGGGCCCCTCCTGCCCTTCGGCGAAACCGGTGGAGAATTTCTGCCGACCCCCCTGGGATCGCTAGCCACGGCCGAGAAAACGAATCGTCCGTTGAATTATCGGTGGAAACGGATTGTCTCACCGACACCATTATCAGCCGTACGGGAAATCAAGATTCAGGTTCTGTGGCCGCGAGGGGAAACAGAAGAAACGCTTGAGGTCAGCACGTATGTTTTGTCGACAAGCGCCACAGGGTTCTGAAGGCGGATTTACTCTGGTCGAGGTCCTGCTGGCGGTCTCTCTGGTCGCCATGATGGCGGCATTAGTCTTTGGATCTCTTTATGTCACGACAAGTGCAATCGAGTCGGCGCGAGCAAGCTCGGCCGAGGAGCAGATCGTCCGTAGTACATTACGTCTCATGACCGATGAACTATCAGTCAGCGAGAGCCGTGAAACCGGCCCATGGATGGGGATCAACGGCCAGCGGGACGGTCAGCCTGCCGATTCGGTAGCCTTTCTCACGATGGGCCAATTCCGAGGGGAGGATTCGGCTAAAGATACTGAGCTGGTTCGTATCGTCTACATCAAAGAAGGCGATCGCCTTCTCCGATTTACACGAAGGAATCTCTACGGTCTGACAGACGAATCCATCGAGCAAGTCGAGCTGGCCACCAAGGTAAAAGGATTCAACGTGCGTTATTACGACGGAAAGAACAAGCTCTGGTTGGATGAGTGGGATAGCCGTGGAAGACCTGGGGCTCCAAACGCCATCTTACTCGAGCTGACGCTGCTTCAAGGGAAAGAGGAACTCCAGACGATTCGCCAGTGGGTGACAGTGGGGGCTTCATGACGACGTGGTCGTTTGCCTGGCCTGAAATGCTGAAGTGGAAAGGCTCCCTTGCGTGGGGGCTGGCGTCACTGGCCTGCTTTCTTGTATTTCTGTTCCTGACCTTTCCCTATGGTCCACTCCAGCATCGCCTGTTGACCGAATTCAATCGGGCAAGCGGATTGGAAATTCGTGCAGCAGATTGGTCGGTAGGCCTTCCCGCGGCCATCGAGTGGCGAGACCTCGTCCTTGCGGGACCAACGATCGGCACGATTTCCATTGCAGCCGCGCGGGCGACAATTGGAGTCTTTCAGGCTTTTTTCGGACAACTAGTGGTAGAGTACGCCCTCCAGCTGCCGGGAGTCGCGCAGGCAGGAGTGGGGCGAGCCACGGGATCTCTGACTGCGGCCTCATGGTCCTTACAGGGTCCTATCGCCGTCAAAGGCCACCTCCAGCAGATAGACCTTACAGCATTCCTGAAACCCTACGTTAGCCGTGGAACAGTCCAGGGAGATTTCATCCATCGCTGGGATACAGCACAAGGCGCACAGGCCACTCTCAAGGGAGAAGGGACCGTGAAGGCCGAAATCAAGGACCTCGTCATTGAGCGGATCGCTGCCAACGTCGGTGGGAATGCCTCGCTCACGTTCAGCCAGATCCAGGCTACGCTCGCCTGCCACGATGGCCTATGCGACATCACAGAATTGAAGGGAGACGGCGGGGATGGATCGTTTTCGGCCCAGGGGCGCGTGACGTTGCAGCAACCGCTGCAGCAGAGCCTTCTGGACCTTACGGTGACCGTGATTCCCGGAGCCGGGTTTGCCCAAAAAGCGGCGAGCCTCTCGTTGCCGCCGTTCCAGCCAGGAACCCCCTTGACCTTCAAGCTTGTCGGACCGATTATACATGCGCGGGTAGCACTCTAACCGACGGTGTGATGTGCGAGAACGACGGGACATGCGAGCCGGGCAAGAGACGCACAGCGCATTGTCCTATGCAATTTCGATGGTCTTCGGTGTCTCGCCGATCCCGCAAACATCTCAGCGAAAACCTATGACGATGAGGCGCGAATAGGGGTGTCGATGATTGCCGACTGTGTTGGGCTCGATATTGGACAAACGGCCATGAAGGCCGTGCGGTTTCGTCGCCGTCTGTCAGGGCGTGAATCGGTGGAATATTTCCACCAGCCCGTTCCCTATGGGCGGCAGGAGCACATGGAACCGGCGTATCGCACGGCCATGCTCAGAAATTTTCTCTGGCAGCATGGTTTGTATGGCAGTGGAGAAATTGTCACTGCACTCCCCTGCCAGGATGTGTTTGTCAGAACCCTCTCCTTCCCCTTCCGCGATGCCTCCAAGCTGGCGCAGATTGTTCCGTTTGAAATGGAAAATCTGATTCCCATGCCCTTGGAGGACGTCACCGTCGGCAGTCTGTTGCTACCGACGCGAGAATCCCAGGCGGGGAATGCGAAAACCAACGGGTCCGACGTTCTCGTCACCGCAGCGCCCAAAGCAAAAATCGCTGAACATTTGCGTTTTATGGCCTCCGCCGATTTGAATCCCTCTGCAATCACGGTTGACGGCATGGCCTTGTTTTCCGTCAGCCAGTTTCTGAAAGAAGAAGGGGCCCAGGTCCCCGGTGACATGGCCATCATCGATGTCGGAGCCTCGAAGACGACCTTGTGTCTCGTACATGAAGGCCGGCCCGTATTGTTGCGAACGGTACTGTGGGGAGGGAATCATCTCACCCATGCGCTCGCGATGCGCTATGCCTGCAGCTTCGCCGAAGCGGAACGACGAAAGCGGGCCATGGCCGCACAGGAAATCGAGACCTGGCTCGAACCGGTCCTCAAGGAGTTGCGTGTCTCCCTCCATACCTACGAAGGCGCCGTCCATCAACGGCTGACTCATTGTTGGGTATCGGGCGGTGGTTCCAAACTGAAAGAACTGAGTGGGCACATGGCACAGCAACTGGGCTTACTCCCGGTCGGCCCGCGGCAAGGATTTGGGTCGAGCTGTCCTCGCGCGTTTTCCATTGCATTCGGATTGGCGATCCACCCAAACATTGTCCGCCCCCGCTGGAAGTCGCGACTGGCGGGGTCGAATCTCGCTCTGGACTTCAAAGCCAGCAGCGATGCGGCATCGGCCACAACGGATGTCTCGAAACGAGATCGACGGCTTGCCCTGTGGGGAGGTCTCATCTTGGCTGTTCTGGCGCTAGGAGATCTCTCGGTGCGCGTCGCCCTCAAGGATTCGACAGTCAAGGACCTTAAGCGTGGCCTCCAGGCGCAATACGAGCAATCATTTGGTCCTGGCGCCAGCCCAGGCGAGGAGCTGGACCAAGCGCGCGCGCGAGTCTCACAGTTGGAGAAAGGTCTCTCGATCGTCGATGGTACACGCTATAACGTCCTTGCCGGCCTAGCAGAATTGGTGAAACATGTGCCGCCAGGTATCCCGTTGAAAATACGAGAACTCACGATCGACGGGAACAACATCCATCTGGAGGGAGAAACCACAACCTTCGATGCGGTCGAGAAGATCAAGCAGGCCTTCGCGACTGATGAGACCTTACATGACGTGTCCATCAGCGATACCCGAGTCGGGGCTGTGCAGAACCAAGTCGTCTTTCGCCTCACCTATGCGGTGGAACGACCATGATGCCGATGCTGAAAGAACGATGGCAACAGTTCTCGCAACGCGAACGCACCATCGTGGCCGCAGGCGGTGCCATGGTCGCAGCCGCGCTCGTTTTTCTGCTGATCGTCGATCCGCTCATGGCATCGATCGATAAGCTCGATCGGCAAACGCAACGGAAAGCGAAAGACAGCCAGGAACTGGCGCTCGTGGCGCAGGAATACGTGACCAAGCAAGCGCGTATCGCCAAACTTGAGCAGCACATGCCGAGCCCGCCGGCACAGTTTTCGCTGCTGGCCTTTATGGAAGAGGCGACGACGTCAGCGCAAATCCGCGATCGCATCGTCGGCATGCAACCGCAGGCTCCCCTGGTCGTCCAGGACTATCGGGAAACCGCGGTCGACCTTCAACTTGACGGCGTGTCGCTTCCCCAGCTCCTCGCGTTGCTGATGGCCATTGAACAGGCACCCTATGACGTCCAGGTGCATCATCTGCAAGTGAAACCCAAGTACGATAATCCGACCAATCTCGACGCGACGCTGAGAATCGTCACCTATGCGAAAGTCTGATGAACGTGGGATCGCGCTGCTCCTCACCCTGCTCGTTCTCGCCCTCCTGGTTGCACTGATTCTTGAGTTCGATGCCGAGGCGAGGCGGGAATACCGCGACGCCGCGGCCTTTCGCGATAACTTCAAAGCCACTGTGCTTGCACGCGCCGCAGTGCAGGCTGCCCGTGGCACCTTGCAGCAAGATCTCGTCAAGGACAAGAAGGCGGGCCAATTCTTCGACGCCCCTACGGACTTGTGGGCCCTTCCCATCAAGGATTACGCCATTGGCGACGGCCTGCTGACCGCCCAGATCGAGGATGAACGGGGCAAGTTAAACTTGAACGATCTGGCAGCCGGTGGAGACCTCATCGCCAAAAAAGCCAAGGTTCAGAGGGTCAAGCGGCTTTTCGAGCTCCTACAGATCAATCCGGATCTGGTGGATGCCATTGTCGATTGGGTGGATCAGGACGAGAAGTCTGAGCCCGCCGGCGCAGAGAGTCTCTACTATCAAACGCTGCGCCCCTCCTATCGGGCCGCTAATGCCCCCCTGCAGACACTCTTAGAGTTGCGACTGGTTAAAGGGATGACGCCCGATATTATGGCGAAGCTCTCAAAAGTAGTGACCGTCTATCCCCAAGATGGACAAAGCAGGGTGAATCTGAATACCGCGAGCCCCCTTGTGATTCAGGCCCTCGATCCGAGTATTACCCAAGGCGTGGCCGCAGACATTGCTGTTACGCGTCCCTTCAAGACCATTCAAGATTTAGATCGCGTGAGTAGTTTTGCAGATATTGGAAAGCAACTCCGTGCTGAAAACCTCTACGACATCAAGAGCGATCTCTTCTTGGCCCGCATGATGGTACGCGTGAATGAAGTGACCAGAACTGCCACCGTAGTGCTCCAGCGCGATCAGAACACTGGAGCAAGCACCGTGCTGTACTACCGAGTCCTCTAGCAGGATCCTGAACAAGTCCGCCAGCTTCGTTCTTGCTTCGCTCAGAGGCTCAACGAGAGTTGTTCGGAAATCGGAAGCACTGGAGGGGCTTTTCCGTTCACCAAGACCTATGGTAAGGGCAAACGGCCCCACGAAGTGCGGTCCGTAGTTCCTCGCCTCTTCGCTCGCTGCGGCCTTGTCGACCCCACTTCGTTCTCCCACGGATAAGCGCTGACGCGGTGTCCTCCGGATGATAACTGGGAGCCACCAACCGATTCGAGAAAATCACACGGGGTCCGAGGTTCGCACCAAGTTGGTTTCCGATTCCGTGAGAAACTCAATCTCTCCCGTAACGACATCGTACATCGCGCCGACGATCGCAATCCGACCATTTTGGACGAGGCCGTCGAGTGTCTGGCTCTGTTTACGCATCCGTTCAACGACCCGCGACACGTTGCGGTGGGCCACGGCATCAATAAACGATTGCTTCTCAGCCGCCGGTAGTTGCTCGACGCCACGGCAGGTAACCGGGTCGGTCGATTGCTGAATGTCACGTACGATGTAGTCAAGGTGCTGGCAGCCAGTGGCTTCGGCGGGTGTCCTGGCATCGCCGATGAGGTTGACAGCCTCGGTTACAGCACCGCACCGAGTGTGCCCCATGACCAGGACCAGCTTTGCCCCGGCAACGGCACACCCATACTCCGCGCTGGCCAGCACCTTCCGGCTGGTGACGTTGCCCGCGATGCGGACGCTGAAGATGTCACCCAGGCCCAGGTCGAAGACCAACTCGGCGGGCGTGCGGGAGTCGATGCAACTGAGTACGACGGCCAGGGGATGCTGCCCGCCGGCCGTGGCGAGGACTTGGCGACCGATGTCGCGAGTCAGACGCCGACCGGTGCGGAACCGTTCGTGGCCGTCTTTCAGAATTTGCAATACCTGCTTGGGGGTGACCCCGGCCTGGAGCTCGCGGGTTGAGTAGTCTACGTATTGGGTCTGATCGTCGAGCTCATATGTGCTCCGAAATCCGAGTAAACTCACCGCCACACCTCGCGCCGGTCCCGTTTGCTGCTTGAAGTCTCGGATCAGGCCGAGCACGTCTGGGTCGATGTAGTCCGTGCTCTGTGCGTCGAGCAACACGTCCCCGCCACGAGGCATCTCGTCTAACACTTTGGACAGGGCTGCACGATTCAGGAAGCTCACCTGGTTGGGCAGTTCGATGTGCAACACGTCGCCACCCAGGCGCTTCTCCACGAAGCGGCGGATCGGGCTGCGAATGTTGCTGTCGAGGATGAAGGCGATGCTTACCGTCAGCCCGATCAGAATCCCGATCAGCAGGTCGGTCAGGACGATGGCCACCACTGTCAGGACGAAGGGGACGAACTGGTACCGCCCCTCGTTCCACATCTGCTTCACCAGCGCTGGGCTGGCCAGTTTGACCCCTGTGACCAGTAGGATTGCCGCCAGGCAGGACAGCGGGATCAGGTTCAGCCACATCGGCAGGAACGCGACGCTGGCCAGCAGGAACACGCCGTGGATGAACGCCGCGAGTTTCGTCTTGCCCCCGGCGTTGATGTTCACGGAACTGCGAATGATGACCGATGTGATCGGAAGTCCGCCGATCAGCCCGGCGGTCACGTTCCCGATCCCCTGGACGAGCAGTTCCCGAC
>JBDTPK010000013.1:0-16841 GCA_039932735.1 Nitrospirota bacterium | reverse complement strand
AGATACAAAAAGCAGTGAGGAACTGAAAAAGTGTCGGGAGTCTTTTCCTGCCAGGGTCGCAGCGATTTAAGACAAAGAGTAAGGTGCATGTAATCCTACATCTCGCGGCGCATGACGGGCCGGTTCCTTCTTCACCCTCTCCGCCTCTACTACCCCCGCTGATGCGCCTGCCTCGTCACTCTGGGATCCCATCAAGGTCTATTGGGGCAGCGGGAAATCATCCGAGCGCGAAGCGATCCGGTGGCTGACCTCGCTTGCGGCTACGAAGTGGCAGTACTCGAACGTCGTGAAGGACGTATCCGCTGATGAGCCCCGATACATGGACGATGGATCAAACGTTCCTCGACCAACCGGGCAACGCGGAGATTCAGCTTGGCCTATTCTATGACTATCGAACGAACATCCCCCTGTATTTTGAGTGGCAAACCTACTTCCGCGAGCATAAGCCGGCGACGCTGGTCGTGTGGGGCAAGAACGACGCCATCTTCGTTTCAGCCGGTGCCGAACCGAATCGCTGTTCGTTTTGCGTATGAGTGTCACGATGATTCGGGTAACTGGTTTCGTTCATACGGGAACGAGATTTGGGAATTGGATGAACGTGGATTCATGCACCGTCGATTTGCATGCATCAACGACCTTCGCATTGAAGAATCGGAGCGAAAGTACCACTGGGATCTGGATCGACGCCCAGATGATTACCCCTCTCTGTCTGACCTCGGTTTCTCAGATCCCTTGGCCGTGATGAGCTGGTCTTGCGGTCCGAGCGAGGATGACGTTATGGCCTCTGGAGCGATAGAGGAGGAATCAGACTGAATCTGGAAATCTTTAGGACCGTGTGGAACTGCTCGGTGATTGGGCTACATCAAACCTCAAACCACTCGACCCTTCTCCACGCCCTGGCTGCTTGCGCCGCCCGATCCACAGATAGGTCGATCCGTCGATCCACCGTGCATATTGGTAGGCACGCGTCACCCGTACCCCTTCGCGGGGAACTTCCTCATCCTGCAGCAAGAGTTCGCGTCCTGGTTCGAGGATACGCCCAAGCGGCTCAAGCAGTCGACCGACTTCTCCAGCTTCAATCTCCGGGATGACGCCGCGTTTGAGTCGAATAGACGCGCCGTCCTGCACGGGGAGCAGCGGAATCCAATATTCAGGCACCGTCGTACCCAATCGATAGGTCAGAGTCTCGCCATCCGTCCCTCCAGCGGCAGGCGCTGCGCCCTCTTGTTCTTTCTTCTGCTGAGCTTCTTGATAGGCTTCATATCGGTCGAGGGGACGGCCCGCTGCGCTTTCGACAATCCGCTCGACACCCCACGCCACGTTGGCCATTTCGTCTCGTAGAAACAGCACCTCCTCACTGGGCGCACTGTGCAAACTGTCGCCCAAAACCGGTGGCAGGAAGAAGAGACGTTGAGAATCCTGCGCAAGCATAAACATCTGCCATGACGATGAGGATCCATCCGCCTGGGTTGTATGCGGGATGAGGATGCGCTCGCCGAACGTATTCGTCACCACAAGGGCTCGGATCTGACAGAGAGATCCGACGGGCAATTCGATCGGGACCGCAAACCAGTCATTGCTGTATTCGAGCGCGAACTTCACCAAGAGCAGCCTCGCTAAGTCATGAGGAGCCGCATTGATCTGCGCCAAATTGACGGTGCCATCTTCGAATTCCCAGAACCGAGAAGAGGGCATACCATGAAACGTCACGGGGGCAGGAAGGAACGCGCGAGACATGGGTGTCCGTGCCTCAATGGCCCCCAAAGTCTGGCCCGGACGTACCACAAACGAAAACCAGTCGAGTGTGCCTTCGAAATATTCCGGTGCCGCGAGTACGACCTCCCCCTCCGCAGTTTTGCCAGAGACAGCAAACTCATACTCCATCCGCTCAGGAATCCATGCCGTCAGCGCCGCATTTTGGTGAAAAAAGGTGTCGTGCCAGGTGAGCCACGAGGTGATAGCTTGGATGACTTTCGGCTGATCGTTGCCGGTAATTTGGTTAAACGGGGGTTCCTGAAAGAACTCTCCCAGGGCGTTGCGTGCGTGTAGTGCGGCAAGCCGCGTGTGAAGTCGGACTCCGTCAAGAGCCCGCCCCCCCACAACCTGGAGAAACTGAAGGCTTTCACAGTCGAGGCGCTGGCGTTGCTCGTTGGACGGTTTGGCGAGAAGATACCCGCTGTTCAACCAGAGCGCGCGCGACTGACCCGCGCCGCCGGCATGAAGCAGCCGAAGTAAGTGCCGCCCTGTCTCAACGGATCGCCTCCAGTCGGGTGTTCTTTCGTTCTCGCCCACTTCACCTTCGACCAGTGTTTCAAGCGGCATCACGGAGGGCACATAAGCGTGCACCGGCTGAGTTAAAGAGGAAGGGCCAGGACAATAGCGAGTCAGCACGGTTGTGTCAGCTACGACGTGCGCGGATGTCGCCGAGCCGGCATCTTCACATTTGAATTCGCCGAATTGCCACTGCCGAGCCAGCATCCAGAGCGGATCGTGGATACGTGCTTGCAGACCGTCCTGCAAATCTGAATTTGTCGTACCCAGTTCAAGGCGGATCTGTGAGGCCATGGCTATTCTCCTGTAGAACGGTCAATCACACTGGAAAGATCGATGGTAGCCCCATCAAAGAGCAGTGCTGGCATCGTCAGATCGGTGGCCGCCAGTCCATTCGGGTCCGACGACCGTTTGCCTGCACAGTCCCACGTGGCCGTTCCGTCCCAGAGGGTAAACGCCATACCGGTGACAGCGCGCCCCTCCAATCCCAACAATGCCGCTGAAACCTCCAGGCGTACCCATCGGCCCGCCGACGGAAGGAGCCCCATGAATCGCCGGCTCTCCGTACCATCAGTTCCAAACGCGATCAAATTTTCTCCCCAATAGACGCGATGTTCCCATGTACCGTCATGCCACTGGAGCATGACCTGCCGCGGCAAGTTCCGCGGATCCAGGTACACATGCGCAAACAATCGGTCTCCCACGCTCACGAACAACGGAGATTTTGCCCCTTGAAAGAAATGTTGGTGGAGACCTTGTGCAAGGGCTGATTGATGAGCGTTTCTACCCGAGAAGGGCTCCGGGTGAGTGCGAATCCACTTCCACCCTTCCCCTTGGCCTGACAGACTGGCACCCGCCGGCAGCTCGTCGTCCACCCAAATGGTCTCCGCTTGGCTTTCCGGCGCAATGGCGCGGAGACGCATGAGCTCGGTCGTCTCTTGGACAATGGCCTCGAGACTATTCAGATCCCAGACGCTTCGCTGATCGGCGGAGACGGCGAGAAGCATGGCCTGCGGCGGGGCGCTGTTCGGACCGTCATAGTGAAAGGCGACACCCGTGGTTTCCTCGGGACTTGGAACGCTCTCCACCCATTCATCAATAAGCAATCCTGTGAGTGACCGATCGAAGCGCATGGGTTGATCCACAGGAACCTGTGCGACGAACGACAACCGTCCACGGGGGATTGATTGATCAGGCCCGCTTGGTAGTGCAACCCATCGATCCTGCTGGACCAAGGGCAGCTGCCCGACTTGGAGATTCAGCTGGGCGCCGTCCCCCAACGTCTCGGCATAGAGCATCGCCGATTCGAGGCGCATGGCGCCCTGGCGAACATGGGTCACGCGCTGAAACCAGGTGACTGCCGCAAGTGGATCGTGACCCTGCAAGGAGAGACTGGCGCCAAACGCTTCGGCCAACTGCGCAGCATTAGCCGGTGTGATGTGTGGGAGCGCGAGAAAGTCCGCTCCAAATAGGGCCTTCAACCGAGCCAGGTCATGCTCCCGCTGTTCTTCAGGCAGCGCACGTGCGCGGTCGAAGGCACGATCGGCATCGGCAATGCGCGCGAGCCGCCGTTGCATTTCAGTGGCCACGGAGCGTGCCTGCGTGAGCAGGAGTGATTGCACTTCCAAGTCTGCCCTCACTGCGTCCAAGGGCACCGAGCCCGGGATGCCGAAGGCTGCGATTCGGATCAACGTGGTGCGAAGCGTTTCAAGATTGACGGTCGCGCCGGCGCCCTCAGGCGGTGGAAGCATCTGCTGCAGGCTTTGGCTCGCCTGTGTGAACGATCGCAGGCTTTGGTCCACGCGGCTTGTGAATTCCGCACTCTGCACTCCTGAAACGGCCGGCGACTCGGGAAGAGAGAGATCTCGACCATCCAGTGAGCGAGCGTTGGCAAACAGTCGGCGTACGGTGCGCGTCATTTCGAGAAGCTCCCCGACACTGACGAGATCGTTCGGCCAACCGGGGTCACGGTCGAAGTGCAGCCGAACCTGCGCCTGTGCGGAGACGGTGGCTGGTCGCGTTCGGAGCAGGTGATTCAGCCAGCGTTGTTCCAATTCAGCGCGCTGCGCTTGTGTCTGTCCCTCTGCGATGAAGACCGCGTCGAGCGGAGAAAGTTGCAGCGCGGTCAGTGGCGCTTCAAGCGAGTGAAGCACAGTGCCGTTCGCGGGGTCGACATAGTCCACTCGACAGCGAACCTTGGCGGGATTCGGCAGGAGTGTGGCAGCCCAGGCGTTGAGTATCGGCTCGGCAGTGGCGCGCACCTGCTCAGGACCGGTCGGCCAGGTCGAGATGGCTGTACCGGACGTCGCAGGAAACAGAACGCAGAGGCGATGCGACAGACCCACGCCGCTTCGTGGCGTGTGGATGACGTCCAATTCTGGAGGCGGCAACTCACCTGTCGCAATGGCGTCTAGGGTGGCCCCGGAGCGAAGGGGGTTCCCTTGAACGAGCTGATAGACACTTTCCGCTACGACTGTATCCCCTACCGCGTCGACGAGGTCGTCTAGGCGTTCCAGCTGGTCGACCAACGCATTGAAATCGGTGGTGCCTGGATTCGGGAAACCAAGCGTTGCATTGCCGAATGGAATAGTGGTGACATCCCAGCGCGGCTGGCCAGAGGGTCCGGACTGACTGTTCTTCCAACGACGGTGCAAATCCAGGCCGTCCACGACATTGTTGGCCGGCAAGGCTTCAAGCGCTTGGTCCCATTGTCCGGCCAATTGTGTCGCCAACTCATGTCGCGCTGCCGCAAGGTCGGCTTCAGCCTTGCCGGATTGGCCTCCTTCCATATCGAGCGCTTGCTGTTCGAACTGTGCAGCCTGTCGCTCGTGTTGCTCAACAGCACGTTGAGCGGCGGGGATCGAATCAGGAGCCGTGGCGTCGAGCAATCTCGCCGTCGCTTGTTGCGCGAGGGCCTGAGCTGTGTCCCGGGCATTCACCATTGCACGTGCTGCAGCCGCTTGAGCGGTGGCCGAGATCTGATTCTGGTTGAGCTCTTCGAGGCGATCGCTCCACTGGTCCACGTCGCGTGGCTCGAGTAACTCGACGGTCAAACGACCGCTCGAGACATCACCCACACGTCCTTCAGGTGTCGTGCTCTCGTGCTGGGCCAGGGTCTGAGTAAGCTGCCCCACAAGCGCTTCAGCCGTTCGGGCTTGTTGCGCTGTCGCCGCGATAGTCTCGAGCTCGACGCGATAGATCTGCTGAAGGTTGACCCGTTCAGCCGTGAGGGCTTTCACATCCTTCGCATCCTGGGCGGCCTGATCTCGTTTCATCCGTATCGCTACGACCTCTTGAGCGAGCTTCTCGGCCTGAGTTACTTTCCGGCGCACACCCGCAAGCCGGTCATCCTCTTTGAGGCTTGCCAATGCTCGGAATCGGTGGATGAAACGATCACATTGATTTTCATGGAGCCCTCGCTCAAACCGATACCCAAGCAAGGTGCTCAACGACTGCCCCTGGCGGACTCCGTCAAGCATCCATTTGGCTCGATGCACGCGATCGGAGGAGAGATTGATGGCGAAAGGGCTGCCTTCGCCGGCACCGGTCTGTTTGTGAGACAGATATCCGCTTCGCAGAACTGCCGCTGTGGCTGCATGCGTGAGCGAGGGCGCATGGACGTAACCCTGATTGCCGTTCGCCTGCAACAGAGGACTCTCCACTCCTACCGGCGGGGATGGAACTGCTTGCATCGGCGCCGCGCGCCGTACGTCCTCGACCCAGCCGTAGGCACCGATGCGGATTCCTGTCGGCTGCGACTTCCGAAGAGCGGCCAGACGTCTGGTGGCCAAGGAGGTGCCCCAGGCGTCGAAACGAAAAGTCGCGAGGTCAATGACTTCCGCGAGCAATGATTGCCGCAACGCATCCGGCAAGGTCAGCAGAAAATTCAATGCGGGATCAGGCCGAGAGGTCAAGGCCCGCTTCAACAACAGATCTCGAAGGGACACGGCGACGAGCGAACGTGGAACCGGTGGAGTGAGAGCCGCCTCGGGGAACTCGCGCAAGATATATGCGGCCGATGTGGCCTCCTGAGCCAACAACGCGACCGGGTTGTCTTCCGCCAGTGTGCTGAGTGCACGGGGGACGAGGTAGCGCCGTGTCAGCCGCTGTGTACGCCACCAATTTGCCAGCGATGGTTCAGCGCTGTTGGTCGAACTCGATGTCCATCGGTCAAACGCGGCTACCGGCAAGATGCCGTAGGGTTGTGTGTCGATTCGCAGGACCGGACAAGGGCCGCGTGCCCGCACGAATCCCACAAAGTGCTCGCGGAGTAATTCTGCACCGATGGATGCGGACAGTTGTCGCAGCACGGCACTGTCACAGACAGATAATAGTGCCGCGTTCGCCGCCTCAGCGTGACGCTGCTCCGTGCCATCAGCACCACGAACGTGCGCGAAGACCGTGGATGCCAACCCTAAGGCTTGTGCAGTGAGTTGGCCGTCCGATCCGGCTTGGATCATCGATGCCCCCCGTTCAACCGTGAACGTGACATCGGCGTCCCGCCCTGAACGGTATCCCGATGAGGATCCTGAAGTGTTGTTGGTTGGGACGGTCTGCTCAGTGAATGCTAAACCACCAGTGTAATGGTGCGCATCAAGTAGATTCGCAAGTCGCCCGACTGTTGCTTGGACATCGAGTGTGGCTTTAATTCCCAGCACGACCACCCGTTCAAAACCGGCTTTGGTTTGCTCGTCGGTGAGGGCAATTCGAATCCCCATGCCGACCGATTCGGCCGTCGCAAAGTCGATCATCCATCGCATGCCCTCATCGATCGGTAGTTGGCCATCGCCAGGGAGAGGATCAGTACCCGCCGGTGACGGACCAACGGCCAACAGATCGGGAATCGGTCGGCCCCAGGAGGCGATGACGGAGCGCTCCGCCTGATAACAAAGCACAACCCACCGATCGGGCAGGACACTCGTGTGGGGAGCACGGGTCCACGTGTTGGTTCGACGCCCAGGGGGTCTCGACTGACCTGGGTCCAACGACGTGGCGATCCACGCCGCGCGTGGGGAACTGAATCGATCCGCAAGCTGCCGCCAGGCCTGCCGCTTGACCTCTTCTGGATCTTGGCCCTGAGGAATGGTCGTGATCCGCGTCCAGTACTGTCGCCCCCATTGCTCCTCATCGATCGTCAGCTCTGGTTCATGGGTATCGACGTGGATATCATCGGGGTAGACGCGGACCAAGAGTTCCGTGCCGGGTCCGCCCGTTTCCGTCTGAAATCTGGTTTCGAGGCGGACAGGCAGCAGCAACAATGGATGAGCAGTCGCCACCCGACCACTCAGACGGTCCGTGCCAAGTAGTCGTGCTGTGGCGGCATCGCGAGTGGCTTGGTGATCCGTCAGCCGGGACAACATGGCGGCGACATGTTTCTTCGTATGCTCCACCGCTTGTTGTGCCACAGGAATGTGTTGATGCACTTGCGCAAGTTCGCTCTGCCATTGTGCCCGGTCACTCGTCAGCCTTGTGACGAGTCGTTGTGCCGCTTGAGCATTCATGACAGCACGACTGTGGGCCCGCTGAAGTCCCTGAAGACGAGTCCTCCAGGCTCGCAGTACCCCTGGGGGGATACGATCCGGAATTTCATGTCCGTCACCGATCGGCTTCACGCGAGTGTTCCTTTCATCAGCCTAGAGGCCCCTCTTCCAATGCAGCTGTCACGTTTGCTTCGGCTTGAGCCAATTCTCGTAGAGCCGCTTCGAGCCTTGCGTGAGCCTCAGGAAGCCTTGTCGTCACGTCAGCAATACGTTGGGTGAGCTCATCGCGCTGGGCGATGAGGCCGCTCAATCGTTCTTCAGCATCCTCCTGTTCGAGACGCGCCTGAATGTGTGCATCCTCTAACTCGAAGACACGAACCGAGAGTTCAGCAGCCAATTGCTCAACTGTCTGACGATTGATGGGGTCTCGGTCGATCTCTGCATTCACCTTGGCGACGTTGGCGATCTGCTGTTGTATGGCTTCCTGGCGTGCCTGTACTGCTGTGATCGCCGTCTGCGTGCCGACGACTACCGCGCTTGCGTCTCTCACCTGGCGCTCGGCAGCTTGCACAGCTGCCTGCGCCTGAGGAACAGCAGCCTGGCCAGCGCTCAACCTAGCGTGAGCAGCTGATGCAGCCGCTTGGGCCTGACCTCTTTGTTGCTTGAGGGCGGTAAGACGTCGTCTCCACTCCACCGGTGGGATGCCTTGTTCAGGCTCAGAGGCATCGAGAATTTGCTGATCTAAATCAGCCACCCGGTTGTCTGCCTCGTTTGCTGCCGTCTGTAATGGAGGAACTGCCGCTTGCCTCTGCGCCAGCTGTGTCTGTGCCGAACTTACTTGCGCCTGCCCAGCGATCACCGTTTGGTGTTGAGTGTCCAGCTTTGCTGTGAGGGCAGACTGCTCTGCAACAGCCGCTTGTAACTCCTCCTGAAGTTGCGCTCGTTCCTGTTCCAAGTAGGGCATGGTGTGCGCTCTTCTTACGTCCGTAACCAGGTTCTGGCATGAATAGCCACGCGAAAAGGCGGCTGCCGTGTAATCGATGCCATCTGAGCCGAGTTCTTGCCCCAAAGAATGTTGTCCCGCACAATGTTTTTTAAACTTCCATCGATTGGCACGTAGACAAGCTGCGTGAGTCCATCTTCACTTGCAGCCAAGTGACCCCATGTGAGCTCTGACCAATGATCCGGGGTGCTGCCAAAAGTCTTCGCCACGTCCAAGCCAAATCGGGGTTCTGTCGGTTGTTCCTGGAGCACAAAAAACCAGCCGGGGTGGCCGCTGTTTCCGCTATTGTCCGCTCCACGAACGGCGTCCTTGGTCAAACCAAAGCCGAGCATAGTAATGTCCGGTGCCTGCGTGGCACGAAAAAGAGGGTATAGCTCATTGGGGCCCAATTCGCGACGTGTGCCGTCGGCCGACCAAATTCCTTCGACGGCATAAACCATCGCACGGGGATAGCGGCGAAGCAGGTCTCCTCGGATCAATAACACCATTTGGCCTTCCGGCAGACCTCCTGTCGCATGAGTGCCGAGATGGCTCTCGTCGTTCCACGTCGCGATCGGCGTGATATCCCGTCGTGACTCTCGTTCTTGCTCGCTGCTCCCGATGAGGTCGCCTTGGGCCTCCCAGAATTGACGAAAGTAGGTGTCGCGCTGATCGGTTGGGAATCCCCGCCAGAGCAGTTCGCGGCTCATTTCGTGGTTGAGGCCCACCATATAGGCTTCAATGAAGGAGGGATTTGTCTGGAGCAACGCAATACTGTTGGCCTGCACCTGATCCATTCCAGGCAACAGTATGTCGGGAAAGGCATCCCGTAGCGGCTCATACATGGGCAGGGGAAAGGTCGGGGCAAACCTGGTGAGGTCGACACTCGCAGCCGAGGGAACAGCTTCGCGCACCGCCGTGAGTACGGTCGTTTTGGGGTCAAGCTGTGCCAAGATGCTCGCTTTCAATCCTGCCCAGTCGGTGGCCAACTGAGGGCGTCGACGCGTGTCGATGAGCATGGCGGCAGAAAACATACTAGGCGTTCCCACCTCAAGTCGGCTAAGCGGGTCGGAAATCTGATTGTTCAGATTTGTGGTGTCGACGCGGCCAAGACGTGTGGCCAATGGTCCGCGAGGGCGATTAAAGCGGCGAAAGCTACCCGACAGCGCGGCATGGCCAACCAGACGCCGAGGATCGGATGGCGAACCAGCCGCTGGCGTCAAATCCTTGAGAGCGCCAAGGGAAGGGCCGGTGAATTGAAGCAGTTGTGTAGGATCCAACGACGCAAAATGCTTGTTCACCAACGCCCTACCAACCGTTTCGGCCAGTTGCGCACGTTTCATCCGCCGATTGTCCTGCTTCTGTTTCTCGAGCTGATCCCACGCCGATGCCATGAGTTGTTCTTGATCCTGCTGCACGACAACGGTACCCAGGCTGGCCGCAACACGATACCGTGGGTCCAAATTCAGTTCGCGGAACCAATGAGGAGGTTGGTTTGCAGCAGGAACCGTTTCCTGCTTTGCATACCACTGGCCATAGAGGGGTGGACCCAACACGGCCGACGCCGTCGTCGAATTCTGGGAGGACGGAATATTGAGAGTCGCACGCAGGGAATTTTGGAATGGACTCCGCACCGAGTCCGGCCAGTCACGCGGACTTGTCTCAGGTGTCCGAAGCGCCCCTTCGAGATCGAGAATGGTCCCCGAATTCCCTGGCGGCTTGGAAGGCATCCCCCATCCTGGCGCGCTGATATCTACTGGACGCAATCCGAGAGTCTTCGGAAGTGGTTTGGTCTCGATGCGCCTGGCGAGTGATTCGAAATCGCCTTCAAGACCTGTCCGGAATTCCCAATGGAAATACACGGGCAATTTGATGGAGGAGGCAGCGTCTGCACCTGAGCTCGCTGACCAGGCTGGCTTCATGGCCTGTTCCTCTGCTGCCGTCACGGATTCGCCGAGGCCGGTTTTCAGACCGACCTCGAAGGTCGGCACCAGGCAGGCATAGTACGCCGTGTTGGGATCGAGACGACGTGGACTCAAAAGTCGTGAGAGAGTTCGCTCCGGATGTTGTTTCAAAATCTGCTTCAAGGCCGGATGAGGTGATGGATCAGGAGGAACCTGGTCACTTGAAATGATTTGCGCATGAGCCCAGGCCCACGATTCGTCCAGATTGGGCAACTCTGTTCGTGAACATTCGAGAAATGGTAGCGGCTTATGGGGATCAGTGGTCAGCGTTGCTCCATCCTTTTTGATGACAATTAAGCAAATCCATGGACGGAGCTGCCTCTTAGTGTTTGCATTGTCAGGGGTAAAGAGCCAGGGAAAATCTGGACGATCAAACTCGATGGAAGGGAAGTAGTTCGGCTCATAATCGGTCATCAATCGAGGCGGCTCAATCCGAATCATCTCGCGAGCATCGATACCCGTCACGTCTCCAGGTCCGTACAGCTGCACGTCGATGTCGACCAGCTGAGCATCGTTCACTCGTAAGCGCACTGGGAACACAAGACGTCCGGTGTTTGTGGATGATGAACCTCCACCATTCGACAAGTCCGCCAGCAGCCCCTGTCGGAACCAGGAAAAGAATCGATATGTCGCTTTAGGCAGATCAGGCATAGCGTCTTAGTCCTCTCCTCTCACGCGACCAGGTCAGTGGCCCGATAGCGGCTGCGGCCGTGCCGGCGCAAGACCGCCTGGCCCGCGGCGCCGAAGGAGGCCACTTGGGTCAGCACCGCCGCCGGCAGCGTGTACCCCGGCCGCACCGGCTCCGGTGGCCGCGTCGGATCGATGAGCTGCGTTTCATAATGGAGCATCGTCGTCAGCGTCGGGTCCTCTTCAAACGCCACGGTATCCGGCGTAAAGGCCAGCCCCGCCTCGTATGTCTCAAAGGCCGGCTGGGCAAGCAGCTCATCGTCCCGGAGGTCCTCGAACTGGGCCAGTGCAAACGGCTCTCGCACCGGTGTGGTGGCAATCGGTTGAGGCGTCGCGCCGCGGTCGGTCGCCGTGACGGTCAGGGTTGTAGGTCCCCCGCGCAGGGGCGCGGTACCGACTTTGGTAATCCGCCGGTTGAGCGGGACTACGCGCTCGCGCACGGTCAGCTCCGCCAACGGGTGGATGCGTAGGGTGTCGGGCGTGGGCGTGGCCTCGCACAGGGTCACCACAGCGGGCTCGGTGCGCGGGAGGATCGCACTCCAATTGCGGCGGTCCCGGAGGGCCTCGGTCACCAAGGCCAATGCATCGACGGCCTCCGGTAACGGCGGGGCCGCCCGAGACCCAAACTGCCGTTCAAAGTGTACGGACACTTTGAAGAACAGAATCTTAATGCTGGCCTTGCCCTCCACATGCCAGGGCGTGGGCCCCGCGAGCCTCCCTTTAAAGGAGATCCCCATGAGGAGGTGGCCTCGATAGCGCAACGCAATGGCTGCCGCCACATCAACCTGAAAGGCTAAGGGGGCAAGTTGCACGAGCGCGTCGAACCCCAGCATGCCGTCGAAGCTGAAGCCGCCACCCGCCGCATGCAGATCCACGCGCGCGCCGAACTGCACGGTGTTGGAGGTGAGCGCCAGATAGGCCTGGCAGCGCAGCTGCAAGCTGTCGCCATCAGCCAGGGTCAGGGCCAGACGGCGTAAGGCCGGCAAGCCTGCGGGGGCGGGAAACCGGGGATGCAGTCCGCCGATGGCCAGCACAAAGTTCGGCTGGCTTCCCCAGCGCGCACGTAAGGCCATGTCGCCGGTGAGGGTGAATTCCAGGATACGCGAGTCATAGAGGTTGGCATCGAGGGCCACGGTGCCTTCATTGAAGTCGAGCACCCCGAGCGCATCCATGCGCACCTGCACGAGCGGATGACTCTGGTTGGGCAGCAGGACTTGCAGCCGCCCCAGGATGATCAATCGAACCGGCGTGGGCAGCTCGAGTAAAACCGCCAGATCGAGTGTCAACAGTGTGGGGGTGCCCCAGCGCAGTTGGACCATCGGACCCAGGACATAGCGGTCCGGGGCGGGCGGGAACACGGCGCGCAGGTCACTCAACAGTTGCGGCGCGTTACGGACCGGATCACGAGGAAACAGGATGGAATCGAGCGTGCCAGTCTTGAGCCCTTGGCGCAGGGTGTCGACACGCACGGTGCGGTTGATCCCAAGGAGGCCGCCTATGCCGGTCAGGGTGAAGCCGAACCCCAATGGAATGGGGGTGAAGCCCTCCACCGTCAGCAGAATGAGCAGCGAGTAGCCCTTGCTTCCATCCGGCAGGCGGGTGGTCAATAGCCCGATCGCCTTGACGGCGATGCGCTCTCCCAGCTCCAGCTGCAAGATACCGCCGTACTCCTCCTTCGCTGGATCAAAGAACAGGAACCCCCCGCCCGCGACTCCTGGGCCGTTGATCGCTAGCCCAATCCCGGTCGGCGGCTTGAAGCCGAGGTGCATGTCGAAGGGTCCCATATTGCCGGGCGAGAAAGTTGTTTCCACGGCAAGCCCCAACCCCTCGACGACGAACGTAATGGGACCAAGCTGGCCGGTCATATTCACACCGACTGCCAGCGTGATATCTGCGGAGTGGTCAGTGGGAACTAACAGTTGAAATGCGATCGCGTCGACCGTGATCGGACCGAGACGAAGGTTGGTCTGGATGACGGTTTCAAAACCGCCACTGCCGAGAAAATGGAGGCCGTTTTGCCGCGACCATTCAATGCCAAGAGGAAACTCGATGCGTCGCTCGCCGTTCCCGAGCACGGAGTTGAGAAACGAGTCGCCTTCGCCGGAGGCCAGCACCAGAGCGGTCTTCTGCAATTGTGCACTGGCGACAATATCCAATTCCCCGGCCTTGGTCTCGGCGCTGAAGTCGAGTGACCCGCCTTGAAACTCAAGACGTGTAGCGTTGGGTGCACCAAACAAGAGCGTCGGAGTCGATGGCTTGAAGTCAAAGCCCACCCCGATACCCGCAGCGGGCGGAGTCGTGCCCGGCTGAAAGGGATACTTGATCGATGCTTCACCGGCACGGAGTACGACGCCCACTGTCGTTGCGATATTTGTCCCGGCACGGAGCCGCAGCGTAATCGCATCGGATACGGCCAACGAGAGGGGAAAATCCGCCGGGATCTTCGGCTCGATGACAAGGCCGGGGAGTTTACCGTTGCTAGCCGGTAGCGCATGCAGCACAAGCGCAACTTCATGCGCTTGGCCGCCGATATTGATGTAGTAAAAGGGCGCGATCAGCGATGCGGAAGTGACCGGCGTCGGAGCGCCAGCAATCCCCGTGTAGGCCCGCACCAGGCGATCGATGGGGCGCTCGGTGCGTACCGGGAAATGGAGTGCCACCAGCAACTCAGCGATATGGTCGATCGCGCGACCTGCATGAAATGCATTCGTTCCCCAACCATACACGCGCTTCGGCAACTCATCCGGCTCCGTAATGATCTTCGGAATCTCCCCCCATTTGAACTTCGTTCTGATGAATGATGAGCGTCCGGCGCTTGCCGGCAGTGATTCGTTTTCGATGACGTTGAGCATTTGCAAGGTACGGTAGACGCGTGGCACAGCTACGGCGAGATATTCGGTGAGCAAATGCTCGAACAACCGCTCACCAATCTCGCCGAGAAACACGCCGGCATCGACGCCCGGCGGCGCCGACGAGATGCTGCGAATTGCTTGGTACGCCTTCTTACCCGAAGCAAGCAAGTCGACGACCTGCTCAGGCGTTGGTGCTTCGTCGAGTGCCTCGACCTTGGCCGTCGCATCATCGATTACGGTCGCTAACGCCGCATAACTTGGCGGGAGGTCGGTTGGGTTCCAACCCAACTGGTACATCAACGCGCGGAAGTGCTCTTTGTCCAATACGGCGTGACGAAGCGGTTGCAGCGCCAAGACGAGGTGGCTGCCAAGGGTAGCAAGAGTGCTGGAGCGTTCACTCATTGTGGGTCTCGCGCAAGTCCATGCTGCTGAATGCTCCGTTACGACTGGGGATATATAAATCCGTACTCGAGATCAATTTCGTAATGTACAAACGGATTGATAAAATCGACGATGACATAGCGGCAGACCGGGCAGAAAAACGCATGCTCCTCATAGTGGGCGCGCATCATACATTTGCCAGCCGGACGCATAATCCCACAGGTTTCCTGGGCACCACCCTCGTAGAGCCCGACGATAAATGGTTTAAAAAAGAACTCGCCGCGAAGGTTCACTGCGATATCGGTGAGGTCGGGCAGCTGCTGGAAACTGCCTGGAATATCGATGCAGGGCACAGGAGTGAGCGGCCGATTTTGGGCGGTGATGGCTCGCTTGATGTTGAGCGGCACCATTTCGGCGAAGGGATAGTTGACCGGATCGCGCACCGACTCCGGCGCCGGCGTCGGCAGATAGACAATGCTGCCTTCTTTGAAGCGCTCAAGCTGCGCGAGCGTGACCGCTCCGGCGTTCACCGGCTGGACAACAATGCGATCGCGCGGCGGTGGATCAGTCACTCCCGGTTCAAATTTCTTGATTTCGACGATTTCAAGCAGTTGCGCGAGACTGAGGGTGTCAGGTGTCTTTTGCAGCGGCTCGTCCCATTTACGCAGGCGCAATAGCACCTTGTCGCCTTTGTCGAATTGCAACCCATGCCCCAAACGCAACGGGATCTCGAATCTGCCGGCGCTCTCGGTTATCGGCGGCTTGGCCGGATCGCTCTTGTTCGGCACAATCAGTGCCGCCTTTTTGATACGGTGCCAGTTCCACTTGATCTCATCACCAGAGAACTTGCCCGCAGCATCCTGAGCGGCCTTTTCGGTCTGTAGATTGGCAGAGCCCTTAAACGGTTGGTCTTGGAAGGCAAATCGCCTGACAAATTCCGTATATTCGTCGCCGAGACCGAAGTTGTGTGCGAGTTCATGAGCCACGACACGACAGGCATCCGGCGATGCTTCTTGTGGAATAACGAACGCGCCAAGCTTGAAGGCGTTTCTGCCCGGAACGGCAATCACGGACAGGTTGATGTTTCCGGTCCCCATGCTCATGGCGATCTTGGCGTTTGCCCGACCTCCAGGGATTGCCGAGAGGTAGATGACCAAAGACGTGTTATCGAACTTGAAGCTGGGATCAGTCATAGCCCACAAAGTCCCAAGTGGCTTGTCGTTATCAAGCTTAGTGCCATCAGCGGCTACCAGAAACGGAAAGAACGTGTCGGCTAAACGAAACGAGTTGCGCACATCGAGCAAAAAATTACCATCTGCCCGGCTGGCTGCAGGCGGATCGCCGTAGGTCATGCCGGGAAAACTGTCAATCTCATCGATGAAGCTTCGGCTGCCCATAGCCTTCCATTGCGCGATCATATCGTTGTAGAGCTCAGCCTCATCTGGACTCGAAGGCGTGACTATCCGCGCCCAATCCGTCAGGGCTGCTGGGTCGAGCATTTGTGGATCGATCAATTGCTTCCACTCGTTACGCAGGTCCTGTTCAGACTTAGCGCTGTCTCTCGGCATAGGCAGACCGACAACGTAGAGCAGATTTTCGATGGTCCACAAAGAAGCGTCGATTGGCTTTAGAGCGACGGGGAACGTCTTCGCAAACACCTGGCCATCAATGGTGAAAGTAAAGACCTCGCTGCGCACGGAGATTCCCGTTGCAGAAGCCGGCACAAACGCGCGCCAGAAGTTCATGGACGTGGCGAGATAGTTATACGGCGTCGTGAAATGGCTCGACTTCAGGTGTTGAACAAAACTATTGGTGATACTCTCAAACGCCGTTCGATCGCCTGCGCTAAAACCGTCGCCCAAAAACAAAATGTTCGGCACATTTTCGGGACGAAGAATCCCGGGCCAACCGCCGCCCGGAATGATTTCAGCTTTGGGCGGATTAGCTTCCGCCGACCATGCTTTTTCAATGTGCATGGTCGCACTCGCCGACAGATTGCCCCACGCCGCCGCACACTTGGCCTTGATTGTAATGTCGTCGCCTGGAGCGTTGCCGGAAGCGATAATCAGCGAACCGCTAAACGATCCGGTAGTAACATTCGCAGATGGAGACCAGGTCACACCATGATCATTGCTGATGTCGCCGACGACACCGTCGGAAAACTCGGCACGCGCGGTAAACCGGTAAGACGTCGTCTCGGGTCTGGTTGTTTCAGCAGGGCGGA